>CAZXNF010000335.1:0-4660 GCA_964641785.1 uncultured Streptomycetaceae bacterium
TGCCAGGGCCGGGCGCTCGCCGCATGAGCGCCACACTGGTCGATTCGCACTGCCACCTCGATTTTCCCGAACTTGCCGGGCAGCTTGACGGCATATTCGCGCTCATGCGGGAGAACGCCGTTGCCAAGGCGCTCTGCGTCAGCGTGACGCTGGAAGATTTTCCGCGCGTGCATGCGCTCGCGATGGCCCACGATTTTCTGTATGCCTCCGCCGGCGTTCATCCGGACTACCCGGACCTGCCGGTGGTGACCGAGGACGACCTGCTCACCCGCGCGGCGCTACCCAGGGTGGTGGCCATCGGCGAGACCGGACTCGATTACTACCGCCTGACGGGCGACCTCGAATGGCAGCGCGAGCGGTTCCGGACGCACATCCGTGCCGCCCGGGCCTGTACCAAGCCCCTCATCATCCATACCCGGTCCGCCGCCGAGGACACGATCCGCCTGATGCAGGAGGAACGGGCGGGCGATGCGGGCGGGGTGATGCACTGCTTTACTGAATCCTGGGAAGTGGCCCGGGCGGCACTGGACCTCGGGTTCTATATATCCTTCTCCGGGATCGTCACCTTCAGGAACGCCAAGGAGGTTCAGGCGGTCGCAGCTAAAGTGCCACTGGACCGGATGCTGGTGGAGACCGACTCACCCTATCTGGCCCCCGTGCCGTTTCGGGGCAAAATCAACCAGCCCGGGCACGTCCGGCATGTCGCCCGCTACTTGGCCGCCCTGCGCGGTGTCCAGGAAGATGCGTTTGCCGACATCACGACCAGTAATTTTCATCAATTATTCAAGGTATAGCATAATGTTTATCAACCGATTTATCAAGAATGTGGCTGGCTCTCTGCTGGCGCTGGTACCGATGCTGGCGCAGGCCGGGGCCTACGACGACGCTTTGACGGCCGTCATACGGGACAACGGGTCGGAAATCTCCGTTCTGGTCGCCAAAGGGGTGGATCCGAACACCGTGGATGCCCAGGGCAACACCCTGCTGATGCTGGCCGCCAAGGCGGGCAGCATGAACGTCATCAAGGCCCTGCTGGCCTCGCGCGCTCAGGTCAATCGCGCAAACCCGCTGGGCGAGACCGCCCTGATGATGGCGGCGCTGAACAACCGGCCGGACATGATCCGGATGCTGGTCACCGGCGGCGCCGAGGTGAACCGCGAAGGCTGGACGCCGTTGATCTACGCCGCGGCCAAGGGCAACGTGGAAGTCGCCAAGCTGCTGCTGGCTTACGGGGCAAGTGTCAACGCCCAGGGCGAGAACGGTTTCACCGCGCTCATGATGGCCGCGTATGAAGGCAATGCACCCGTGGCCCGACTGTTGCTGAACAGCGGCGCCGACACCGAACTGAAGAACTGGGGCGACAAGACCGCCATGCAACTGGCGCAGGATCGCGGCCAGAAGGATGTTGTGGCCATCCTGGAACAGTCGACCAAGGCTGCGCCCAAGTAGCTGAATGCATGAGATTCCCCCATTCTTGGGGAATCCTTGTAAGCGCATAATGTGTATTATGTTAAGTAACTATTTGGCTAGAACCGAGCGATTGAAAGCCTCCATCCCGCCTAGTTGAACGCCGAAATGCCTGTCTGGGCTCGTCCCAGCACGAGCGCATGAATGTCATGCGTGCCTTCCAGCGTATTCACGGTTTCCAGGTTGAGAAGCTGCCGGATCACGCCGTATTCATCCGAGATGCCATTGCCGCCCAGCATGTCGCGGGCGGTGCGCGCCACTTCCAGGGCCTTGCCGGTGGAGTTCCGCTTCATCAGGGACACCATTTCGGGCGAGGCCTTCCCCTGCTCCCGCAGCCGCGACACATGCAGGCAGGCGAGCAGGCCGATGGTGATCTCGGTCTGCATGTCGGCTAGTTTTTTCTGGATCAGCTGGTTGGCGGCGAGGGGGCGACCGAATTGCTTGCGGTCCATCACGTAGTTGCGCGCGGTGTGCCAGCAGAACTCGGCCGAGCCCAGCGCGCCCCAGCAGATGCCGAAGCGGGCGTTGTTCAGGCAGCCGAAGGGCCCCTTTAGCCCTTTGACGTTCGGCAACAGTTGCTCGTCGGGCACGAAGACCTGGTCCATCACGATCTCGCCAGTCGGGCTGGCCCGTACCGAGAACTTGCCCTCGATCTTGGGGGTGGAGAGCCCTTTCATCCCACGCTCGAGGATGAAGCCGCGGATGGCGCCATCGTCGTCCTTGGCCCACACCACCATGAGGTCGGCGATGGGCGCGTGCGTGATCCACAGCTTGGCGCCGTTCATGACCCAGCCCCCGTCCACTTTCTTCGCACGGGTGTTCATGCTGCCCGGGTCGGACCCGTGGTCGGGTTCCGTCAGTCCGAAACAGCCGAGCAGTTCGCCCGTTGCCATGCGCGGCAGGTATTTCTGGCGCTGTTCCTCGGTGCCGTAGGCGTAGATGGGCGTCATGGCGAGCGAGGTCTGCACGCCGGCCCCGGAACGGAACGCCGTATCGACCCGTTCCAGTTCGCGCATGACCAGGCCGTAGGCCACGTAGCCGATGCCGGCGCAACCGTAGCCTTCGAGCGGTGCGCCCAGAAAACCCAATTCGCCCATTTCGCGCATTACGACCGGATCGAAGGTCTCGGTACGGTTCCAGTCGCGGATGCGCGGCATCAGCTTTTCCTGCGCGTAGGCGCGCGCGGTGTCGCGGATCTGCCGCTCGTCGTCAGTCAGTTGTTCTTCCAGCAGGAAAGGATCGTCCCACTGGAAACGGCCGCCGATCAGCGTGACGGCTGAAAAATCACTCATGGACTCCTCCAAGCAAAACGGGCCGGCGCGTCACCGCACCGGCCCGTGGCAAGCGGCGATAAAAAGCTCAGACGCGTTCGAGAATGACCGCGAGGCCCTGCCCGCCGCCGATGCACAACGCGGCCAGCGCGTACTTGCCGCCGCTGCGCTGCAACTGGCGCGCGGTGGTCAGCGCGAGCCGGGTGCCGGAAGCGCCGAGCGGATGGCCGATCGCGATCGCGCCGCCGTTCGGGTTGACGCGCTTGTCGTCCTCGGCGACGCCCAGGCCTTTCAGGCAGGACAGCACCTGCGCGGCGAAGGCCTCGTTGATCTCGATGATGTCCATGTCCTTGATGGTCAGTCCGGCGCGCGCCAGCGCCTTCTTGGCCGCCGGCACCGGGCCGATCCCCATGATGCGCGGTTCCACGCCCATGGCGGCGGTCGCCACGATCCGGACGAGCGGCTTGATGCCGGCCTTGTCGCCGGCCTCCTTGGTCGCCACGGTCATCGCCGCGGCGCCGTCATTGACGCCGGAGGCGTTGCCGGCGGTGGTCACACCGCCTTCGTACAACAGTTTCATCTTGGCCAGCACGTCCATGTTGGTTTCCGGACGCGGATGTTCGTCCTCGGACACGGGCGGCACCGTGCCCTTGCGGCCTGCCGGCAGCTCATAGGGCATGATTTCACCGGCGAAGTACCCCTCGCCTTTCGCCACGGCATATTTCTGCTGGCTCCACGCGGCGAACTTGTCGGCCTGCTCGCGCGTGATGCCGTATTCCTTCGCCAGGTTGTCGGAAGTCTGCGGCATCTGGTCGTCGCCGAACTGCTTGTTCAGCTTCGGGTTGGAGAAACGTGGCCCGATCGTGCTGTCGAAGATGCGCAGATCGCGGCTGAAGGGATTTTCCGACTTGGCGAACACGAAGGGCGCGCGGCTCATGCTTTCCACGCCGCCGACGATGTACATGTCGCCCTCGCCCGCCGCCAGGCTGCGCGAGGCGTAGACCAGCGCGTCGAGGCCGCTCGCGCAGTTGCGCTGGAGCACGGTCCCCGGAATTTCGATCGGCAACCCCGCGGACAGGCTGGCGTGGCGCGCCACGCAGCGTGCGTCCTCACCGCCCTGGTTGGCACAGCCGACGACCACGTCCTCGATCTGCTCGGTCTTGAAGGCGCTCTTCGCCATCAGCGTCTTGATGACGCTGCCCAACATGTCATCGGGACGGACTTTGGCGAGCGCGCCCGCATAGCGGCCAAACGGGGTGCGCAGGCCTTCGTAGATATAGGCATTCATCATCGCGGTCTCCTCGGGAATCAGTTTTCTGGGGTTAGAGCGGACAGGCCCAGCTTGGCGCGCCGCGTGAGCCAGATGTTCGGACGGTAGCGCGGGTCGCCGTAGATGCGCTGCATGTTGGTCAGGATCTTGTGGATGCGGTCCACGCCCAACACATCGGCGAACTTGAAGGGGCCGTTCGGATAGTTGAGCCCGAGAGTCACGGCCTTGTCGATGTCCGCGGGCGCCGCGGTGCGGCTCTGCGCGATCGAGCAGCCCACGTTGACGACCATCGCCACGATGCGCTGGGCGATGAAGCCCGGGCTGTCGCAGCAGACGGTGACGGGCACGCCATCCGACGCCAGCAGGCCATGCGCGGCGGCGCGATACGCCGGATCCGTGATGGGCGTGCCCATGATCGTGCGGCGCTTGACCATCGGGAACAGGGTATCGACGGCCACCACGCGCTTCGGGTCCAGGCCCTGATCCACGGCGGCGGTCGTTGCATCTTCGCCGTACGGCGTCACCAGAATCAGCGCCTTGCTCGAAGGCTTGCCGGTGGACGGTTCGATGCGCGCACCCAGCTTCTTCAGCAGTTCGGTCAGGATGGCGTGGCCCACGGGCTCCGCCGGGCTGATCCACACGCCGTCCGGTT
>CAZXNF010000336.1:0-4654 GCA_964641785.1 uncultured Streptomycetaceae bacterium
GTCCGCGCGCATGCCACCGTGGCGGATCAGGTTGCGGGCGTCGAGCGTGGAGAACAGGTTCTCGCCGGTGGCCATCGGCGGCGCGTAATGGTTGGCAAGCTCGGCCTGTAACTCGTAGTCGAGCGGATCGCCGGCCTCCTCGTACCAGAACAGGTCGTAGTCCTTGAGCGCCCGCGCGTAGGCCACCGCGGTGTCGAGGTCGAAGCGGCCGTTCGCGTCCACCGCGAGGTTCTTGCCCTCGCCCACCACCTTGATCACCGCCTCGATCCGCCGCACATCCTCCGACAGCGTTTCGCCGCCGATCTTGATCTTGACCACGCGGTAGCCCCTGTCGCGGTAGCCCTGCATCTCGTCGCGCAGCTTCTGCACGTCCTTGCCGGGGTAGTAGTAACCGCCCGCGGCGTAAACGAACACTTTGTCGTCGGCCTTGCCGCCGTTGTAGCGGTCCGCGAGCAGCCGCCACAGCGGCTTGCCTTCGATCTTGGCCACCGCATCCCACACCGCCATGTCGATCACGCCGATCGCCACCGAGCGCTCGCCGTGGCCGCCGGGCTTCTCGTTCGCGTACATCGCGTTCCAGATGCGGTCGGGGTCGAGGTTGTCGCCGGCGTCGTTGACCAGCGTCTTCGGATCGGCCTGCATCACCCGCGGCGCGAAGCGTTCGTTGATGAGACCCGTCGGCGCGTAGCGGCCGTTGGAATTGAAGCCGTAGCCGATGACCCGTTTGCCGTCGCGCACCACGTCCGTGACCACCGCGCACACGCTGGCAGTCATTTTCGAGAAGTCGATGTAGGCGTTGCGGATCGCCGAGGCGATGGGGACGGTCTTGACGTGGAGGGCGGTGATCTTCATGGCGGCTCGCTGAAAAGGAACGGCCCGCAAGAGGCGGGCCGTGGGTATTCTAAACTGCCAGCGGTTCAGTCCAGCTTCACCCCCGCCTGCCGCGCCACCTTGCCCCACTTCGCGATCTCTTCCTGCAGGTAGGCCGCGAACTCCTGCGGTGTGCTGCCCACGATGTCCGCGCCCAGCCCCGTCATGCGCTCGCGCACGTCGGGCAGCTTGAGAATGCGCACCAGCTCAGCGTTCAGCTTTTGCACCACCGGCGCGGGTGTACCCGCGGGAGCCATCACGCCACCCCACGACACGGACTCGTAGTCCGCGAGTCCCGGGATGCCCGATTCGGCTACCGTGGGCACGTTGGACAGCGCCGCCACGCGTTTTTTCGGCGTTACCGCGATCGCTTTCAGCTTGCCGGAATTCAGGAAGGGCATCGCCGCCAGCACCGTCGGCAGTGCGAGCATGACCTGTCCGGCCACCGCGTCGATCATGGCCGGCGCGTCGCCCTTGTAAGCGATCGGCGTCATGCGGACGCCGGCCATGGCGGCGAACAACTCCATGGCGAGGTGGTTGGCCGAGCCGTTGCCGCCGTTGCCGTAGGTGAGCTCGCCCGGCTTCGATTTGGCCAGAACGATCAGCTGGCGGACGTTGTTCGCTGGAAGGTAGGCATTGGCGACAATGACCTGCGGCACGATGGTCGTCAGCGTCACCGGGGCGAAGCTCTTCACCGCGTCATACGGCAGCTTTGAGTACACACCCGGATTGATCGCGTTCGGCCCCAGGTTCGCCATCAGGATGGTGTAGCCGTCGGGTGTGGCCTTGGCCACATACTCCAGCGCGATGATGCCGTTCGCGCCCGGCCGGTTATCCACCACCACCTGCTGGTTCCACGCCTCGCCCATCTTCTGCCCCAGCACCCGGGCGGTGATGTCGGACGCGCCGCCAGGCGGATAAGGCACGACGAAGCGGATGGATTTTGCGGGGTAGTCCTGGGCCCCCGCCATCAGCGTGAACCCGACCAGTACGACTGCCAGCAGGCTTTTCATCATGCGCTCCTCCAAGAGTACTTCGACGGGCGGGCGACTGTAGCGTCGCCCTCAAATCCTCAATCCAAAATCCCAAATCCCGGCCGTTACGCGGCTTCCTTCTTCAACATCCCCGCCTTCCGCAGCACGGAGTAAATATGCTTGCGCTCGTCGTCCGACGGCGCGCGCGTGGGCGGCCGCACTGCCGAGCAGGCCATCCGACCCGACAGCTCCATCGCGAGCTTCAGCCGCGCGTGAGCGTCGCCGGTCGGCTCGCCGTCGCCGTAAATGATGTCCTTCAGCGGATCGATGCGCGCCTGCACCGCCATCGCGCGCTTGAGATCGCCCGCTTCCACCGCTTCGAACAGTTCGAGGATGGGCTCGGGAATGAAGGTGGCAAAACCGACCAGCGCGCCGTCCACGCCCTGCACCATCGACGCGAGCAGGTATTCGTCGTGGCAGGTGAGCACCGCACAGCGCGGATTGGCGGTACGGATGGCGGCGATGTCCTTGGCATACTTGTTCATCTCGCGCGTGCCGACCTTGAACACCTTGACCCAGGGCAGGCGCGCGAGGTCGGCCAGCAGCTCGCACGAATACGCCGTGCGCGTCCACGACGGATACACATGCACCGCGAGGTCGAGCCCGGTGGATTCGCCGATCGCCTTGAAATAGTCCACCACGTGCTCGTGCTTCATGCCGAAGCGCAGCCAGTGGTGCGGCGGCATCACGTCGAGGCCCGTCGCGCCCGCCTGCTTCTGCAGGTGTGCCTGCTCGATGGCGTCGCCGATGCCTTCGGCCGTCACCGCGGAAATGATCGGCAGCTTGCCTTCCACGCCTTCCACCGCCAGCCGCGTCACGTGCGCGCGCTCCCGGTTGGACAGACTGAACACCTCGCCCGTGTGGCCGTTGGTCATCAGCGCGGCCATGCCCTTGAAGCCGGCGAGCCATTTGGCGATGCGCTTCACTTCCGCTTCGTCCACGCTCAGGTCCGCCTTCAGCGGCAGCGTCAGCGCCGGTATGAGGCCTTTGTAATCCCACGATTTCGCCATCACCTTCTCCTTGAGTAAGCCTTGTACATATCCTTGTATAGCATCAAGCGGTGACGCCCGCGGTCTGCACCAGCCGCGACAGCTCGCGCGCCGCCGCCGTCAGTGGGCCGGCCGTCAGCTTCACGAATTCTGCGCGTGGCGCGCGCAGGCTGGGCGCGGCGACGCTGATCGCCGCCAGCGGGCGGTCCTTCGCGTCCAGCACCGGCGCGGCCATGACGCGCAGCCCCGCCACGACTTCCTGATCGGACAGCGCGTAGCCGCGGGTGCGCACTTCCGCGAGGCGCGCCTGGATCTCCGAGAGGGCCGTCGGCGTGGCCGGTGTCAGCTTCACCCGCGGCAAGCGCTTCAGCAGTTCCGCCTGTTCGGCGCGGTCGGTAAACGCGAGCAGCGCGTGGCCGATGGCCGAGCAATAGGCCGGCACGCGCGAGCCGACGCGAATGTCCACGCCCAGCCGCGCCAGCCCCGCCTGCACCCGCGCCACGTAAACGACTTCCGCGCCCTCCAGCACGCCCATGCTGGCCGCCTCGTTGACGGCGCCGACCAACGAACGCAGCACCGGCTGCGCCGCGTCGCGCAGTTCCTGGCGGGCGATGGCGGTGAAGCCGAGGTCGAGCGTCTTCAGCGTCAGGCGGAAGCGCCGCGGATCGCCCGCGCGGGCCACATACCCGGCCGCTTCCAGGGTATTGAGGATGCGGAAGGCCGTGGCGTTGTCGAGCCCGGCCGCGCGCGCGAGTTCGGCCAGCGTCCGTTCCGGCGCCTGCGCCGTGAACGCTTCCAGCACGCGCAGGCCCTTGGCGAGCGAGTGCACGAGGCTTTTCGGGTCGCGCGCGGGCATTTCGGCGGAACGGCGGAGGGCGACGGCAGGCATGGACACCGGGACGGCAGGAAAAAGTTCGGAATGCGAACTTTATTTCGGATAGCGTAGCCGCCGTCGTCGGCCCGGGTCAAGCCCGCGCCGGCACGCAATATATTTGACGCCGCCCCGCCGCACCCCGAACATACGCTCGCGGCCACAGAGCTGCCTGGAGGAGTAACCATGAAATCGCGTCCCTACCGTGTCGCCCGTCCGGGCGCCGCCGTGCTGGTCATCGCTTCCGTACTGGCGGCACTGCTGTCCGCTCCCGCCGCCGCGCAACCCTTCCCGAACCGTCCGATCCGCGTGATCGTGCCCTACACGCCGGGCGGGATCACCGACGTCGTCACCCGCATCACGGCGCTGGAGATGGCGCGCTCGCTCGCTGTCAACGTCATCGTGGACAACCGCCCGGGCGCCAACAGCATCCTCGGCGTCGAGATGGTCGCCAAGTCCACGCCGGACGGCTACACCGTCGGCACGGTGATCGCCGCGCACGCCGCGAACCAGACGCTGTACCCCAAGCTCCCCTACGACTCGATCAGGAGCTTCGAGCCGGTCTCGCTGCTCGCCACCTCGCCGCTCATCGTCTGCGCGACCAACAGCCTGGCCGCGAACAACGTGAAGGAACTGGTCGATCTCGCGAAGGCCAAGCCGGGCCAGCTCGCGTTCGCCTCCAGCGGCATCGGCGCGGCCGCGCACCTGACGACGGAACTGCTGATGCTCACCACCGGCATCAAGCTGAACCACATCCCCTACAAGGGCACCGCGCCCGCGCTGCAGGACCTCATCGGCGGGCAGATCCAGATCATGATGGACACGCCGGGCAGCATGCGGCCGCACGTGCGGGGCGGCAAGATCAAGGCGCTGGCGATGACCTCCGAGAA
>CAZXNF010000337.1:0-4654 GCA_964641785.1 uncultured Streptomycetaceae bacterium
CTCTCGGCGTGCCGGTGATCGACCACTACTGGCAGACCGAGACCGGCTGGCCGATGCTGACCAGCCTGCCCGGCATCGAACCGATGCCGACGAAGGCAGGCAGCCCGTCCTTCCCGGCCTACGGCTTCAATGTGAAGATCATGCGCGAGTCGGACGGCGCGGAGACCGCGGCCAACGAGAAGGGCGTGGTGGCCGTCGTGCCGCCGCTGCCGCCAGGCTGCCTGTCCACCGTGTGGGGTGACGACGAGCGTTTCAAGCGCACCTATTTCTCGACATCGACCGCGGACGGACAGCAGGTCTATTCGTCCTTCGACTGGGGGATCCGCGACGCGGATGGCTATTACTTCATCCTCGGCCGCACCGACGACGTGATCAACGTCGCCGGCCACCGTCTGGGCACGCGGGAAATCGAGGAGGCGGTCAGCGGGCATGCCGGCATCGCGGAGTGCGCCGTGGTTGGCGTGGCCGATGCGCTCAAGGGGCAGGTGCCGCTCGCGTTCGTGGTGGTCAGGGACGCAGCCATCGCGGAGACGGCGGACGGCCGTCGCGCCCTGGAGCGGGAAGTGTTCGCGACGGACGACCGCGCGCTGGGCGCCATCGGACGGCCGGCACGGGTGCTGTGCGTGAACCAGTTGCCGAAAACGCGCTCGGGCAAGGTGCTCCGCCGCAGCATCCAGGCGATTGCCGAGGGCCGCGACCCCGGTGACCTCACCACCCTGGATGATCCCGCCGGCATCGAGCAGATCCGGCAGGCGGTGGCGGGGCGCTAGCTGTACCGTCAGGCGTCCCGGCCAAGTGCAGCAGGGGAGCTACTCGAAGTACCAGAGCGCCAACCAGACGCCGCCGGCCAGCACGAAGGTGACCCAGATCAGTCCGCGCAGCCGCACCTTGTCGGGCACGGCCAGTGGCTTGCGCCGTTTGAGTTTGTCCTCGGGGTCGGGATCGGTCGCCGAGCGGTATTCCCAGATGATCAGCAGGAATCCGAGGACGATGACGACGATGGCAGCTTCCATGCGCAGGGTCTTCTTTGGTTCTTTGGGTGAAGGAGCGCAGACAGTGTAGATCAGGCGCGCGCGGACGGGGAGGGCGCATGCCACGCTTCGCGCCTTGCGCGGCCCCGAGTCCACCGCGGGCTGGCCAGGAAGCAGGGCCTGGCGGAGAGAGCGGGATTCGAACCCGCGGTACGGCTTACACCGTACACACGCTTTCCAGGCGTGCGACTTAAACCACTCATCCACCTCTCCGAAGCGGCGGATTCTAGCACGCAGAATCCGGCCCAAAAAAAACAAAGCCCGCCTTGCGGCGGGCTTTGACCTCCTCCTGTGAAGTTTTTTTTATCTGGTTTCCGTGACGGCCGTGTCGCCCTTGATGTGCGGGTAGCGAACGTGTTCTACGAGTTCCTGCGTCTTCTCGCCCGGCGCTTTGGTCAGCAGGCTCACGATGATGGTCACCGCGAAGGCCACCGGTACGCCGAACACGCCGGCCGAGATCGGGCTGATGCTGAACCACAGGTTGTCCGCGATCGGCGAGGTCACGCCGAACACGCCGCGCAGCCAGGGCTGGGTGGTGGCCATGTAATAGAACGTCACGCCCACCCCGGAGAGCATCCCCAGCGTTGCGCCCCACTTGTTGGCGCGCTTCCAGAAGATGCCCAGCACTAGTGCGGGGAAGAACGACGCCGCCGCAAGCGAGAACGCCGCCGACACCAGGAACAGGATATCGGCTGCCTTCTGTGCGGCGACCCACGCCGCGAGAATCGCCACCACCAGCAGAAGCACCTTGGAAATCGTGATGCGGCGCTTCGCCGACGCGGTCGGGTCGATGATCGAGTAGTACAGATCGTGCGACAACGCGTTGGCGATCGTCAGCAGCAGACCGTCCGCGGTGGACAGCGCGGCTGCCAGCCCGCCGGCGGCGACCAGACCCGACACCACGTAGGGCAAGCCGGCGATTTCCGGCGTCGCCAGCACGACAATGTCCTGCCCGATCGTGAGTTCGGCTAGCTGCAGGATGCCGTCGCGATTGATGTCGATAATGTTCAGCAAGCTCTTGTCCACGTTCGACCACGCGGCCACCCATGCTGGCAGGTCCGCGATCTTGTCGCCCACGAGCTGGGTGTAGATCTCGAACTTGACCAGCACCGCAAGGGCAGGCGCGGTGAAGTAGAGCAGGAAGATGAAGAACAGCGACCAGAACACCGACTTCCGCGCTTCCCGCACCGACGGCGTGGTGTAGTAACGCATCAGGATGTGCGGCAGCGCAGCGGTGCCAATCATCAGGCAGAAGATCAGGGCGAGAAAGTTGTTGCGCGCGATGTTGCGGGCTTTCTCGTCCTTGCCCGGGAAAGGCGTGGCGTGCGGACGGGGCGGATTGGCGCGAGCGGCCAGCCCCTTGTCGGCGTTCCACTTCTTGGTAGCGTCTTCCATCGTCTTCGGATAGTCCGCCAGCGCCTTTTCAGCAGCGGCGACCTGCTCCGCCGGTGCGGAGGCCGTCTTGAGTTCCTGCAGCTTCGACGTCAGTGCCGTCTGGCCCGCTTCCCATGCAGCTTTCGGGTCTTTGAGTCCGGCGTTGGCCGCGGCTGCGCGGTCCGCGAACATCTTGCGAACTTCCTTCTCGGCCGGATCATCGGTGATTTTCTTCTCGGCTGCCGTTACTTTCTCGAGCACGGTGCCGTAGACGAGCTGGGGCACCGGGATGCCCGTGTGCTTCACCGAGAGCATCACCACCGGAATCATGTAGGCAATGATCAGGATGATGTATTGGGCCACCTGGGTCCAGGTCACCGCCTTCATGCCGCCGAGAAAGGAGCAGACGAGGATGCCGGCAAGGCCGACGAATACCCCGACCTCGAACTCGAGGCCCGTCATGCGCGCCGTGATCAGACCCACGCCGTAGATCTGCGCGACCACGTAGACAAACGAGACAAGCACCGCGCACAGGATGCCCACGAAGCGGGGAATGTGGCCCTCGAAGCGCGCACCCAGGAAGTCCGGAATCGTGAACTGGCCGAACTTGCGAAGGTATGGCGCGAGGAACAGCGCAACCAGAACGTAGCCGCCAGTCCGAGCCCGTTGCCATGCCGTTGAAAAACGCCGGGACGCGCCGGCCTGCCACGTAGAACTCCGAGACCTCCGAGGTCCGGCTCATGATGCCGATGCCGGCGTAGAGCAGGATGGTCGCGGCGAGGAAGGTGTACCCGATATAGGCACGCGGCAAGCCCATCTGCTCCGCGATGGCGAGCGCAATCAGGAATGCGATGAAGCCGCCCGTATAGAAGCTGTAATACTTCTTGAGCTGGCTGTTGAAGGTTTTCTGCGAAAATGCGGCTTGCTGGCTCATGCGTCTTCTCCTTCGGCGACACCGTATTCCTCATCGAGGCGGTTCATGTAGTGCTGGTAATACCAGATGACGAGGAGGTAGACGATCAGTGAACCCTGGGCGCCCATGTAAAAGGACAGTGGCCACCCGAAGATGACGATCCCGGAGAGCGGGATGGCGAAAAAGCCTATGACGAAGGTGAACACGAACCAGATCGCCAGCAGGATCGCCGTCATCCTGAGGGTCTTGTTCCAGTAGGCCTGGTGCTGCGCGGATACCTGCATGACGAGCCTCCTCTGCTGCTTCTGGTTAAGGCGGTAAAAAGGCGGGGCCGCCGAAGCAATCGAACTGTGATTCCAGCCGCCTTTTCTTGGAGATGGCGTAGAGGCCATGCCCCGAGCGGTCCGGATATTGTTATTGTGCGAATTAATGCGCGATTCTATGGGCGCATGCTTACGAAAACCTGACGTGACCGAGGAATTCATGCCGGCGGCATGGTGCGTTGCAGCAGCGATCAGGCTGCGGACAGGGAGCAGTTAGTGCGGATACTGGTAGCCGAAGACGATGAAGCGCTGGCCACCGCGCTGCGCTTTTCGCTGGGGCAGGCGGGCTATGCGGCCGACCGCGTGGCGCACGGCCTCGCGGCCGACGATCTCCTCAAGGACGGCGTGTTCGACCTGTTGATCCTCGATCTCGGACTGCCTCGGCTGGACGGCCTGGAGGTGCTGCGGCGCGGGCAGGGCGGCGTGGCCACGGTGCTCCTTTACGCTGAACTGGCGTTCGACACGGTGTCGCGTACGGTGACTGTTCGCGGCAAGCCGGCGACGATGTCAGTGCTGGAAACCAGTCTCGTGGAAATCCTGCTGCGGCGCTTCGGCCGGGTCGTCAGCAAGGATCAACTGGTCGAGCAGCTCTACAATTACGACCGCGAGGTGAGCCACAACGCCATCGAGGTGTACATCCACCGGGTGCGCAAGAAGCTCGCGGGCGCCGGAGTGGCGGTTCGCACGTCCTACGGACGCGGTTACCTGCTCGACTACGAAAGCGAAGAAATCGACTAGCGTTCAGCGCTGAGCAGCGTCCGGACACGTTCGACCAGTTCACGGGTGGCGAAGGGCTTGGTGAGGTAGTCGTCGGCGCCGGCAGCGCGGCCGCGGGCGACCTCGGTATCGCGGCCGCGTGCGGTCAGCATCAACACCCGGATCGGTCGGGTGGCCGGGTCGGCGCGCAGGCGCAGGCAGACTTCAAAGCCGTCGATCGCCGGCAGCATGACGTCCAGCACCAGCAGGTCGGGCCGGAATTCCTTGATGGCCACGAGCGCTTCATCGCCGCGCAT
>CAZXNF010000338.1:0-4629 GCA_964641785.1 uncultured Streptomycetaceae bacterium
GCATTGCGAGCGCCGGTACTGTCAGCTTCACGCTCAACGGCAGCGCAATCTCGAAGCCAATCTGACGATCACTACGGCAGGCGGCGGCACAACGGCCGCGATCAGCTACGCGGCCTTGGACGACGCCAAAGCCATCGCCGCTGCCATCAACGGCGCGGCGAGCGGCGTCGGCGTTAGCGCCACCGCCTCGAACAGCGCCACGTTGAGTGGCATTGCGAGCGCCGGTACTGTCAGCTTCACGCTCAACGGCAGCGCAATCTCGAATGCGGTGGCGGATCCAACCGACCTCACGTCACTGATGGGCGCCATCAACGGCGCGCAGGGCGCCACCGGCGTGACCGCAAGCTTCACCAGCACTTCGTCGAAAGCCGGTCTGACCCTGTCGACTACCGATGGGCGTGATATCAGCATCCTGGACTTTAACAATTCAGGCGGGACCAAGACCGCCGTCTTCTCCGGTGTAACGCTGACCGGTGCCGCCGCGACCGACTCCTCCATCAAGAGCGGCGTGATATCACTTGCCAGCAGCAAGGGAACCATCACTTTGGCCGGTGCTAACACGGATGTCTTTACCTCAGCAACCCAGGCCAGCGCATTTTCATCCCTGGCCAGCGTCAGCCTCACCAGTGCCGCGAATTCTCAACTCGCCATTGCGGTGATTGATGCGGCACTGTCGCAGGTCAATACGTCCCGCGGCGACCTGGGCGCCTACCAGAACCGTTTCGGCTCGGCCATTGCCAACCTGCAAACAACTTCGGAGAACGTATCGGCCGCCCGCAGCCGGATTCAGGATACAGACTTCGCGAGGGAGGTCGGCGTCATGACCCGCAACCAGATCCTGCAGCAAGCGGGAATGGCGATGCTGGCGCAGGCGAATTCATTGCCGCAAAACGTGCTGTCGCTGCTCAGGTAACAGTAACAGCAATGCCACGAAACGCGGGGCGGCTCTGAGGCCGCCCCGCGTCATCGTGATCATCAAGGATTACGAGCATGGCCATGCCACTGGTTTCCTCAAGTAACAGCGTGGGCGCGGCCGGCCCGGCACAAGCACGGAAGGCACCACGGCAAGCGGAGGCCGCGCCGCCGGCGGGTTCGGCGCCGGTGTCAGCGCCGGGCGATCACCAGTTACAGCAGGCCGTACGGGATGTCGAGCGCGCTGTCGCCCCATTGGCACAGAACTTGCATTTCTCGGTAGACAAGGAAAGTGGCAAGACCGTGATTCGGGTAGTCGATAGGGAGACGCAACAACTGATCCGCCAGATTCCCTCCGAGGAGATGATGGCAGTCTCCCGCGCTCTCGGCCGCCTGGCAGGATTGCTGCTGAAGGAAAAGGCTTGATCCGAACCCACAACCAGGCGAGCTGACATGCCGATCTCTTCACCCGGAATCGGCTCCAACCTCGACGTTAACGGCATCATCAGCCAGTTGATGGCGCTGGAGCGCCGTCCGGCGGCGACCCTCGACACGAAGGAAGCCGGCTACCAGGCGAAACTCTCCGCCTACGGCAGCCTGAAGGGCGCGCTTGCCTCATTCCAGAGCGCGGTGCAGGCGCTGGCCGCACCAGCAAAATTTACCGCGCAGAAGGCAAGCGTTGCCGACGCAAGCATTTTTTCCGCCAGCGCCGGCGGCAGCGCCGCCGCCGGCAGCTACAGCGTCGAAGTCAGTTTGCTGGCCCAGGCGCAGAAATTGAAATCCTCGGTGTTCGCGGCCACCAGCAGCAGCGTCGGCAGCGGCGCGCTGACCATCGATTTCGGCACCTACAGCGGCGACACCTTCACCCTCAACCCCGACAAGGCGTCCCAGAGCATCACCATCGGCGCGGGGCAAAGCAGCCTGGCCGGCATCCGCGATGCGATCAACGCCGCCAATGCGGGCGTAACGGCCGGCATCGTCAATGACGGCTCAGGCTACCTGCTGACCGTATCATCCAAAGATTCCGGCGTGGCCAACGCGCTGCGCATCGTGGTCGCCGACGACGACGGGACGAATACCAACCTGTCGGGGCTGTCGCAACTGATGTTCGATGCGCGCACCATCAGCGGCCTGAAGAACCTTACGCAAACCGCGGCGGCGCAGAATGCCACGCTCACCATCGACGGCATCGCGGTCAGCAAGGCCTCCAACACGATCACCGACGCCATTCAGGGCGTCACCCTGAACCTGCTCAAGACCAATGTCGCCATCCCGACCACCCTCACCGTGGCGCGCGACAGTGCCAGCGTCAAAAGCGCGGTGGAAAGCTTCGTCAAGACGTACAACGACGCCAGCAAGCTGCTCAAGAATATTTCCGCCTACAACGCGACGACCAAGCAGGCCGCCGTGCTGCAAGGCGACGGGGCGGTGCGCTCGATCCAGTCCGCGCTGCGCGGCGTCCTGAACCCGGCGCTTGCCACGGCCGGCGGCGGGCTGACGACGCTGTCGGACATCGGCGTGTCGTTCCAGACGGACGGTACGCTGAAGCTGGACGCCGCCAAGCTGCAGACGATCGTGGACGACCCGACCAAGGACATCTCCACGCTGTTCGCGGCGGTCGGCAAGCCGACCGACAGCCTGGTGTCGTTCGTCAGCGCCACCAGCAGCACCAAGGCGGGCGATTACGCCGTCAATGTCACGCAGGTGGCCACGCAAGGCGCCGCGCTCGGCAACGTCGTGCTCGGCGGGACGACGACCATCACGACCGGCGTGAACGATACGCTCAGCCTGACCCTCGATGGCGTTGCGGCAACGGTGACGCTGGCCGCTGGCGACTACATGCCGGCGCAAATGGCGGCGCAGATGCAGTCGAAAATTAACGGCGCGAGCGCCCTGTCCGCCGCCGGCAGCGCGGTAACCGTCAGCCTTGCCTCCGGCATGCTTTCCATCACCTCGAACCGCTATGGCGCCGCTTCGACGGTCCAGAGCATTTCAGGCAACGCGGCGGCGGCTATTTTTGGCACTGCCGATTACACCAACGGCACCGGCCTGGATGTCGCCGGCACCATCGGCGGCGTTGCCGCAACCGGATCCGGCCAGGCCCTGACCGGATCCGGCGACGCGAGCGGGCTCAAGCTCAACGTAATCGGCGGCGCCACCGGCGCCCGCGGCAGCGTGAAGTTCGCCCAGGGCTATGCCGCCCAATTCGACAAGGTAATCGACGGGATACTCGCTACCAGCGGCACGCTCGTCAACCGCGCCGACGGCATCAACCGCTCGATCAAGGAGCTCGGCAACAGCCGCGAAGCGCTGGCGATCCGCCTGGCCGCGGTCGAGCAGCGCTACCGTGCGCAATTCACCGCGCTCGATGTGATGCTGGGGAGGATGAGCCAGACCAGTTCGTACCTGACGCAGCAACTCGCCATTCTGTCCGCCAACAGGTGACCGGCCCCGCGGCAGGCACCTTCGATCCGAAAACAGGATTTCCGGACCTAACATGAATGCATTCTCCAATAACGGCCTCAAGGCATACTCGAGGGTGGGCGTCGAGACCGGGGTGCTCTCCGCCTCCCCGCAGCAACTGATCCTCATGCTCTATGAAGGGGCGATAACCGCGATCTCGTCGGCGCAGTATCATCTGCGCCAGAAGGAAATCGCGGCGAAGGGCGAGGCAATTTCCAAAGCGATAGCGATCATCGACGGCGGCCTCAGGGCAAGCCTGGACTTAAGCGTGGGCGGCGGTCTGGCAAAAGGCCTGTTCGAGTTGTACGAATACATGTCGCGCCGGCTGCTCCAGGCGAATCTCAGGAACGACCACGCTGCGCTCGACGAGGTGAGGCAGTTGCTGCTGCAGCTGAAGGGCGCCTGGGAGACGCTCGCCGCGAAGCCTGCGGCAGCCGCCACCACCACCACCACCACCACCACGCCCGGCACCCCGCCCCAGCCGCGCGGCGCGGCAACTTACGGACGCGCCTGAACCATGACCGCGCAAGAACACATTCTCGGCGTCTACGGGTCGATCGCCACGGTGACCGGGCAGATGGTGGACGCGGCGAAGAGCAGCGACTGGGATCGCCTGGTCGCGCTGGAGCATGACTGCCGCGCATTGATCGAAACGCTGAAGCACAGCGGCGCCGGCGCCAGGGAGAACGCGCAATTCACGCAGAGCAAGATCGCGCTCATCCGCAAGGTACTTGCCGACGACGCCGAGATCCGCCGGCATACGGAACCGAGTCTGGCCCGCCTCGAAAGCCTGTTGCATAGCGCCGGCAACGAGCGCCGACTGGTCCGCGCCTATGGCAGGCCCTCCGACGAGTGACGGACGTTGTCTTTAATCGCTGCTGAAGCTCCACCATGGCCCCGCTGGAATTCCTCTCCCGTTTACGCGTTGCGCGGGGTGAAACCGCCGACAGCAATGCCGTGCGGCCCGACATGCGCCCGGTGCTTCCCGTAGCGCTCATCCAGGGAATCGTCGATGAACGGCTCGCCGACGGACGCTGGCGCATACTGGCCGGCGGCCTCGCTTACGCGATGCGCCTGCCGCCGGGCGCCCGTGCGGGTGAGCATGTCGCCGTCGAGCCCAATGCCCAGGAATTGCCAAAGGCGCTGGCGCCGGCATCCGCCAGCGCCAGCGTTCATGCGAGCGTCAGCACGACCGGACGCCTGGTCGCCGGCCTGGTCGATGCGGCGGGTGGCGGCGCGCGGGCTGCGGAAGTC
>CAZXNF010000339.1:0-4620 GCA_964641785.1 uncultured Streptomycetaceae bacterium
TGGCGCACCCGGCGGACTACCCCTGGTCGAGCTACCGGCACCACGCCGAGGGCAAGACCGATCCGTTGATCCGCAGCCACGGCAACTACGCGGCGCTGGGGACGAGCCTGGAAGAACGGCAGGCGGCCTACCGGGAGCTCTTCCGCTACCAGCTCGATTCCGGGCAGATCGAGGAGATACGCGCGGCGGCCAATCAAGACCTTGTGCTTGGAGGGGAACGCTTCAAGGCGGAGATGGAAGCGCTGCTCAAGCGGCGTGTGGAGCCCGCGAGACGAGGGCGGCCGGTGAAGTGGGAAACGTCAGGCAAACGAAGCGAACAGATGTCGTTACTGCAGGAGAACAAATGACTACGACCCCATTTGTACGCGCATTTGTACGAGAACGATGGAAACTGTTTGTGCTCGCCAGCACAATCACAGCCTTGTGCGCCTGCGCAGCAAGCGGGTCAGACACCCGCAACGATCCGAAGTCGGCAGCCGGGGGGAAACCAGTGAATGCAGCGCAGATCTTTGATCAGATGTTGCACGCCACGCACGAGCGCCAGGTGGCGTCGCCGTGGAATCCCAAGTCCTCCTATTCCAACCCTTACCTGCTGCTCGACGTGCAGGTCGAAGACTGGTACGCCACTCCGGAGGCAAAGTTCGCTCACTCGATCAAGATCCCCAACCCGGTGGCCGAAGACAGCGGCTACCGGCCCGGCATGACCCAACAGGAATACTTCGAGCATCTATGCAAGACCGAAGCCGGCGAGTTCATCTTCAAGACGGTGGATAACGTGGAGGGCATTTTTCAGATGCGACCGCGGAAGATTTACTCTACCGCGGAGTGGCAGCACCTCTACGCGATTGAAGATCCCTACGGGTATTGGCCGGGGGAGGCGGAGGACACGGGTTACGAATTTGTAAGTCCGAGACTGTATTCGTATTTTGAAATTCCCTACAAAGGAAGACGCATCTATGGCTTAGAAATGAAACCGTACCGTGATGTGTCGCTATACGCAACACCATCTCCGGATGCAAGAATTGCGCGCTACTTCGGGAATGCGGGTAGCGATCAGCGATCCATGAAAGTGACATTTGAATCTCAAGCACAAGCCCGCTACGGTTTTACTTGGCGTGGCATAAAACGTCCCCACGACCGTGAGATGGGAATCGCGGGTGGCGAGCTCATCGTCTTGGATTTGCAAACGCAGGAAGTGCTGGGAGTGCGTAGAGGATATGTGATTTGGAACCGTGGATGGACTGGACGCGTGTGCCCGCGTTATGGCTACAGCGGAGGACAGGACAAAACTACCTACTTCACTACATGGTTTGTTGCAAAGGTTGCAAGACCTATGAGATGGCAAGAATTTTTTGCTGACCGAGACAAGCATCGCATTGTTCCGAAGTAGCTGAAATTTCGTAACAAAAAAATGAAGGATTAACCATGCCAACGAACAAAGAAGACGTGCAGAATTATTTGAATTATGCGTTGCTTCAGCTTGGCGCTGAGTCTTACCTTCATGGCCTCGATCAGATTACTGATCCAGCGGAGTATCGCGGAGAGGTAGTTAATCGCTGGAAATACGGCTTCAACGACTCCTCGCATAAATTCATTCAGAGTCAAGCGTCAAACGGCGCGGATACGCCCTCGCTGCCGGCCTACAACCGCATGGTTGAAACTCAAGCGAGCGCACTGTTCGACAAATACGAAATTATCGACCACCACGCCAACGACGCCACGGGCTTCGCCGTGACCCTGTTCCGTAGCAAAGTTGGTGAATACGTTCTGAGTTTCCGCAGCCTCGAATCTCGCCCCTGGAAGGTAGCGGGCGATGCCGAGCGCGACAACGACGGGGCTTCCCGCGCGGGCATCTTTGAGAAGGGCTTTGCCTTTGCCCAGTTGGCCTCCATGGAGGATTACTGGAAGCACATCAGCAATGGCGAGCGTTGGATTCCGGACGCGGTTGATCCGACCAAGGGGCGTTGGAACGAAGCCGATCCCAAGCTGGGCTTGCTGAAGGACCATCTCAACGGCGGTGGAAAGATCACCACCACCGGTTACAGCCTCGGGGGGCACCTGGCGACCGTATTCACCCTGATGCACGACGCGCAGATCGACAAAACCTATACCTATAACGCTGCGGGCCATGGCGTACTGACGCCGGGGTTGCAGGGCGCTGGCGACACCAACGGGGCCACCATCAAGGCCATGCTGGAGGCCTTTACGCAGGCGCTGCTGAACCCTGAACTCACGCCGCCGCATCCATCCACAGTCGGGGAATCCGGCCTGTCTTCCATACTCGGCGAGTGGACCGCGGCCAAGCAAAGGAAAGCCGCTGATCCGAGCTGGGATCCTTTTGCCACGGAGAACGGCCGGCTTAACGAGCCGCCGCAGCAGCAGCGCGACGACGCCTACAAAAACCCCCGATACGCGTATGCGATGGCGTACGTGCAGTCGATCTATCCCACCAGCGCTCTCGCGCAGCCGCTCATCGGCGCCTTCTTCTCGATCGGCCCCACGGATCTCCTGAAGAACCTATTCGGCAACGCAGACTACGCCGGGACTGGTGCCAAAGTGGAGGCGGCATCGAGATCGGATCCGGTGCGCGGCGATGGCTACGACAAGATCGCGCAAATATTTGGCCGCGCGACCCACGACGATTACCAGATCGTGGCGAACTCGCAGCGGCACTCCGCAAACGAGATTGCGGTCCTCATCGAGGATCAACCGGACGTGACTGGCAACGGGGGGCTGCTGCCGATCAACAACCGGGAAAAGATCATCGAACGCATGCTCGCGGGGGAGCCGACCGGCGACATCGGGGCAACGCACTCGCTGATCCTCATTATCGACTCGCTGAGCCTCGTCGCCGGTATTCAGACGGCGGTTTCCTCGATCTCGGAAATAAATGGGGTCGTAGTCAATTGTTGCCAGCAAGCCGCGCGGCTGCTTACAACAACTGATTCGCTGAAAGCGTACTGAATCGTGCAGGAGATCAAATGACTACTACCCTATTTATAAAGAAGCCGCTTTGGCTGATCGCGGGGCTCGCCTTGCTGTCGGGGCTGGCGTATGGCGCATGGCATTTCTCGGGAGGTGGCGTCGTGACGGCTGAAAGTATCTTCAAGGACATGATCGCAACGATGGAACGCGAGCGCAAAGCCAAGCCTTGGCCCAAAGCATTTGATAAAGGCCATTCAAATCCTTACAAGCTGCTTGATGTAAAGGTGGAGGACTGGATGGCGACCGAAGAGGGCCGTGCGGCGCATGCGATCAAGATTCCCAACCCTGTGCCGGAAGACAGCGGCTATCGCAAGGGGATGACTCAGCAGGAGTACTTTGAACACCTGTGCAAAACGGAGGCGGGAGAGTTCATCTTCAAGACGGTAGACAACGTGGAGGGTATCTTTCAGATGCGGTCGCGAAAAAACGTCTACACCACCGCTGAATTGCAGCATCTTTACGCCATGGAAGACCCGTATGGGCACTACACGGAGGAGAACGAGAACATCGGGTTCCAGATGGTGGAGCCGCTCAAGTACTCCTTCTTTGAAATTCCCATAGCTGGCGTTCGCGCGTATGGCTACGGACTGAAACGTTTCTATGACGACTCAGTGCACGCGAAGGCGCCACCGGCTGCGCTCATCGCCCGCTACGTCTATACCGGCGGCGAGCGCTACGACGAAAAGTCGGTGAAGCTCCAATACGACACCCAGCCCAAGGCCCTCTACGGCTACACCTGGCGCGGGATCAAGCGCCCGCACGATCGAGAACTCGGCATCGGCGGAGGTGAGTTGATCGTTATCGACCTTGCAACCAATGAAGTGATGGCGGTGCGCCGGGGCTATGCGATCTGGAACCGGGGATGGACCTATCGGGTGTGCCCGCGCTACGGGTATGACGGCGGAGAGGATAAAGGTACGGCTTTCACGGCACGGTTTGTCATGCGTGTCGTGAAGCCCTCAAAGTGGAAAGAATACTTCGAACGGCGGGAGCGATCGCGAGTTGTTCCTCCAGGCGGAGTGAGGTTTGACCAGTAAAGGTATTGTAAGTCGGTGATTATTTTTTGGGAGTACATGAAATGCCAACAAATGCCCAGCAAGTCAAAATATACCTTGATTTTGCACTTGTACAGTTGGCGGCTGAATCCTATTGGCAAGGCGTAGATTTTGCGCTGCTTTCGGCAAACGACGTAGACGAAGAAGCAATAGCTATCCGTCGTCTCAAATACGGTTTCAACGATCCAACGCATCCCTTCATTGCCAAAAAAGCCGGCATGTTGGACGAGAACGGCCAATCCCAAGCCGACACGGCGAACGAAACGCCGACTACCGGGAGCAACTCGCCGGTGCTCCTGGCATACAACCGGATGGTTGCGACGCAGGCGAACGCATTTCTAAACGACTACGAAATCATCGACCACCACGCCAACGATGTAACAGGTTTGGCAGTCACTCTGTTCAGAAAAAAAGGAACTGAAGAGTACATCCTGAGTCCGCGCAGCACCGAGTTTCGAGACTGGAGCGATGCCGGAGACGGCGAGCGAGACCAGACGGGAGCGAATCTCGAAGGAATTGGCCTGAGCGGAGAAGTGGTCTCGTTTGTTTGAACAACTTTCCCCGATTTATAAGTGGTTTC
>CAZXNF010000340.1:0-4612 GCA_964641785.1 uncultured Streptomycetaceae bacterium
GCTGAATGCCGCCATGTATTCGGCGAGCGGTTTGTCCGGGCGGCCCTGCGGTTCCGCGGGGAACGGCTGCAGCACGAACGGGAGCAACACGTTGCCAGCCTGTTTGATGCTGGCGGCCAGCCGCTTGTCGGTATCCAGCTGGTCGGCGGCTTCCTTGAGCACAGCGTCGAACTGCGCGCCCTCGGCTTCGTTGCGCAGCTTGGAACCCGCGAGCATCTCGGACAGCTTGTTGATGTAAACGAGCCCCGGGTCGGTCTGCGGCTCGAAGAAGAACACGCTGTAGACGATCGCCTTGGCCTTGGCGCCGGCCAGCAGATCGATCATTTTGGCGTGCACGTCGCGCGGCCATGGCCAGCGGCCGATGTTGGCGATGCTTTCGTCGTCGATCTTGATGACGACGACGCGGTCCGAGGGCACCCGCGTGGAGGCGGCCACGCCCAAGTCATAGGCCTTGCGCTCGAGGCTCTGGACGAGGTCGCGACCGGACGCGACGATGACGACCAGCGTCACCACCAGTCCGAGAAACCAGTCTGATTTCCAGAAGCCTGTTTTGCCCATCCCGCGCCCGTGCCCCCTGCCGTGCCTTGAATCGCACTATTTATTGGCCGTCAGCGTGCTTTTAAGCACCCAGAACGCTCACCGAAAATGCGAAAAATGCGAAATCTTGTTTAGTTGTAATGGTTTAACGGTGTTATTCAAATATTTTACGATAAGTCGCACCAAAGTCCATGATTTTTTTTGGAAGTGTCTCAAAACACGCTGGAAATTCAGCGATTTGGCGTAACTACGCCACACCGGAGTGTAAACGAGCGCCGACCGGCTGCCACCGCGCCTTCGATGGCGCAGCCTAAACTACTGACTGATAAGAAATTTTGGTGACCCGAGGAACACCGGGTCACCGCGCTGCGGGCAGCGTCAGGCGCCGAGCAGCGTGCCGGTAGCCAGCGCAACCGATTGCGCCAACTCGCCGCCACTGAGCTT
Source organism: uncultured Streptomycetaceae bacterium (assembly GCA_964641785.1). Classification (GTDB taxonomy): domain Bacteria; phylum Pseudomonadota; class Gammaproteobacteria; order Burkholderiales; family SG8-41; genus CAZXNF01. The sequence goes on from CAZXNF010000340.1 coordinate 982, forward strand.
CTTGCCGTCCTCGAAGCGACCCTTGATGACCTCGATGCGTCCACCCTGGGCCGTGATCTTGAAGCTCGTAGCGGTCACCTCAGTGACTTCACCCATCTTGCCCGCGACATCGGTAAAGCGGTGGAACGCCTGTTTCCGTGCATCGAAGATCTGCAGACGCTTGCCGTTCAGCGTGGTCCAGGCGCCGGGCGCTGGGCTGCAGCCGCGAATCAGGTTGTAGACCTGGTCCACCGGCTTGGCCCAATCGATCCGGGACTCCGCCGTACGGCACCAGCCTTCGTAGGTGGCCAGCGCTTCGTCCTGCACGACCTCTTTGTGCTTGCCGGCCATGACCAGGTCGGCGGCTTCCAGCATCGCGGCCACGCCCAGCGGAAACAGGTAATTGAAGTAGATATCGCCCAGGGTGTCATCGGGACCGACCGGGCAGGTTTTCTGCAGGATGACGGGGCCTTCGTCCAGCCCATCCGTCGGGCGGAAGATCGTCAGCCCGGTCTGCGTCGCGCCCTGGATCAGCGGCCAGTTGATCGACGACGGCCCGCGGTGCCTGGGCAGTAGTGAGGGGTGGTACTGGATGGTGCCGTGTATGGGGATGTTGACGAACTCCTGCGGGGCGAACTGCAACACGTAGGCCATCACGCCCAGCTCCACGTCGAGCGCCTTCAGGGCGTCCCGCGCCTCGTCGCTTTTCAGCGAGGCGAACTGGAACACCTTGAGCCCCTTGTCGGTGGCCGCCTGCTTGAGCGGATCGACCTTCGCGCCCGGTTTCTCCGGCGCGCAGAACACACCGGCGACGCTGTCGCCGCGCCCGAGAAAGGCTTCCAGGACCGCCTTGCCGTAGTCCTGCTGACCGATGATGGCGATTTTCATGCGTAAGTCCTCTGTTGGCCGCCAAGACGCCAGGGACGCCGAGGCAGCAGAATGAATGGACCAAACCCGTTGCGCCGTTCCTGGCGCCCAGGCAGTGAAGCCTGTCTTTTATGCCGCTTTTTTCGGCGGCATGGAAAACGCGCCCGCGCTTTTCAGCTTCGAGACCTGTTCCTCGTCGTAGCCAAGGACGCCCTTCAGAATCTCGTCGGTATGCTCGCCCAGGGTGGGGCTGCGCTGGATCACCGCGGGGGAGGCAGACAGCTTGATCGGCATGCCGACATTCCACCACTTTCCGCGCTGCGGGTGGTCGAGTTCGACCCACATGTCGCGCCCGCGCACGTGCTCGTCGTTCGCCAGGTCCTCGGTGCTCATAATCGGCCCGCAGGGCACGTCCAGCGGGTTCAGGATCGCCATCAGTTCCCGCTTGGTGTGCTGCTCCGCGAACTTGTTGATGAGGGTCCACATGAGCTGCTGGTTCTTGCGCCGCTCGCCGATGGTGGCGAAGCGTGGGTCCGCGGCGAGATCGGGAACGTGCACGTCAGGCCCGATGCGCTTCGCGAGCGCTTCCCACACCGCCTCCTGCACGACGATATACAACCAGTCGTTCGCGCCGTGCGGCTTGCAGTGAATCGCGTTGCCGAGCTGGCCACCGCCGGAATCGTTGCCGGCGCGCGGCACCTCGCCCATGTCCTTGTAGGTGGGCACCGAGTACTCGGGCATATCTCCGCGCGTAAGTCGCTGGTGGTCGCGGAACTTGACGCGACACAGGTTCATCACGCCGTCCATCATCGCCACCTCGACGTACTGGCCCTGTCCCGTCTGTTCCGCCTGGCGCAGCGCCGCCAGCAGGCCGATGGCGAGATGCAGGCCGGTGCCCGAATCGCCGATCTGCGCGCCGGTCACGAACGGCGGCCCGTCAGGCACGCCGGTGGTGCTCATGGCCCCGCCCATGGCCTGCGCCACGTTCTCGTAGGCCTTGAACTCGGCGTAGGGACCGCTGGAGCCGAAGCCCTTGATCGAGCCCATGACGATCTTCGGGTTGATCTCGTGGATCTTCTCCCAGGTGAACCCGAAGCGGTCGAGCACGCCGGGGCCGAAATTCTCCATGATGATGTCGCAGCGCTTGAGCAGGTCGATGAAGACCTGCTTGCCGTCCGCACTCTTCATGTTCACGGTGATCGAGCGCTTGTTGCAGTTGAGCATCGTGAAATAAAGGCTGTCGGCCTTGGGCACGTCACGCAACTGCCCGCGCGTCGCATCACCGGCCGGGTTCTCGAACTTGATGACATCAGCACCCATCCACGCGAGCAGCTGCGAGCAGGTCGGCCCCGCCTGCACGTGGGTCATGTCGAGAATTCGAACACCCTTCAGTGCTTCCATAGTTTTCCTCTTGATGCGGTTGTTCGGCGGCCCGTGAACGGCGCCTGGGTCCGTTCGTCGGGACGCCCGCTTGAGCGGCGCGCTTGTCGCGTCCGCACCAAGCGTTATTTCTTCGCAGTTGGATTCAGGCTCGTGATGCGGCCGCTTTCGGTACCGGCGGTTTCATCGATCACGGCGTTGATGAGGGTGGGCTTCTTCGAGCGAATGGCCTCTTCCATCGCCTTGCGCAGCTCGGCCGGCGTCGTGGCGTGCACGCCTACACCGCCGAAGGCCTCCATCAGCTTGTCGTAGCGCGCGCCTTTGACGAACACGGTGGGCGCCACATCCGGACCGCCGGTCGGATTCACGTCGGTGCCCTTATAGACACCGTTGTTGTTCATGATCACGATGCAAACCGGCAGGTGGTAGCGGCAGATGGTTGCCACTTCCATGCCGGAGAAGCCGAAGGCGCTGTCGCCCTCGATCGCGATCACCTGCTGCTGGGTGACCACCGCGGCGGCCACGCAGTAGCCCATGCCGACGCCCATGATGCCCCAGGTGCCGACGTCGATGCGCTTGCGCGGCTTATACATGTCGACGATGCTGCGCGTGAAGTCGAGCGCGTTGGCGCCTTCGTTGACCAGCATCGCGTCCGGATTCGCCTTGATGATGTCGCGCACCACGTTGAGCGCGCTGTGGAAGTTCATCGGCGACGGATTCTTCGCCAGCGTCTCGGCCATCTTGGCGATGTTTTTGGTCTTGCGTTCGTTGATCGCGTTGAGCCACTCCGACGGCGGCTTCGGCCAGCTTGAACCCGCATCTTTGTCAATCGCGGCCAGGAGCGCCGACACGCAGGAGACGATGTCGCCGACCACCGGCGCATCGATGCGCACGTTGCTGTCCGCTTCCTGCGGCGAGATGTCGATCTGGACGAACTTCTGGCCACCCCAGTCCTTGTGGCCCTTGCCGCCCCAGGTCTTGCCCTTGCCGTGCGAGAGCAGCCAGTTGAGGCGCGCGCCGATCAGCATCACGACGTCGGCCTCGGGCAGCACGTAGGAACGGGCGGCGGACGCCGATTGCTCGTGCGTGTCGGGCAGCAGGCCCTTCGCCATGGACATCGACAAATACGGGATGCCGGTTTTCTCGATGAGCGCCCGGATGTCCGCGTCAGCCTGCGCGTAAGCGGCGCCCTTGCCCAGCACGATCAGCGGCTTCTTTGCGGCTTTCAGCAGATCCAGCGCACGCTTGACGGCGTCGGGCGCCGGGATCTGGCGCGGCGCGGCGTCCACCACCTTGATGAGCGATTGCTTCCCGGCTGCGGCGTCGATGCTCTGCGCGAACAGCTTGGCCGGCAGGTCGCGGGAGACGCCGCCCGGACGGCCGGACACGGCGGCGCGGATGGCGC
>CAZXNF010000341.1:0-4594 GCA_964641785.1 uncultured Streptomycetaceae bacterium
ATGTCGCGCCACTGGCCGGGCCGGGCGTGCTGCCAAAACTGCCGCCGTGGCTGCTGCGTCGCGACTCGCCCCTGCGCTTCACGCCCGAGTGGGATTGGCGGCAGTGGCGCTGGTGCCTGGAGTTCGTGATGGCCTGCACGCGCGCACAGAGCGACCTCACCACGCGCCGCATGCTGACCTTGTCCTTCTACAGCCGCGCGCAGATGCAGCGGGCGATTGCCGAGGCGGGGCTCACGTTCAATTACGTGCAGAACGGCAAGCTGATCGTCCACACCGACACGACTTCCTTCGAGTCAGCCCGGATGCTGATGGACTACCAGCAGCGCCTGGGCTGCGAGCAGGCTGCGCTGTCGCCCGACGAGTGCGTGAAGCTGGAGCCCGCGCTGGCGCACCTGCGGCCGCGCCTGAAGGGCGGCATCTACACGCCGAGCGAGGACGCTGGTGACTGCTACTTGTTCTGCCGCGGCCTGGAAGACCGCCTGCGCGCCGGTGGCCACGCAACGTTTCTGTTCAATACCGAGATCCACCGCATTCTCCGGCTGCGGGACCGGGTTCTGGGCGTCGAGACCAGTCAGGGCGTATTGGAAGCGGATGCCTACGTGCTCGCACTCGGCACGCACAGTCCCGCGTTGCTGGCGCCGCTGGGTGTCGACGTGCCGATCTATCCGCTCAAGGGCTACAGCCTGACGCTGCCGGTGAAGAGCGAGACGGGTGCGCCACGCATCAGTGTGACCGACTTCAAGCGCAAGGTGGTCTACGCCCGGCTCGGCGACGAGCTGCGCGTGGCCGGCATGGCCGATCTCGCGGGCATGCACGCCCGCATCGACGAGACGCGCGTGCAGACGCTGGTGTCGCAGGTGCGCGACACCTTCCCCGAGTGCTCCGATTTCTCGGCGCTGAAACCCTGGAGCGGGCTGCGGCCGGCGACGCCCAAGGGCACGCCCGTCCTCGGACCCACGCGCTATCCGAACCTGTTCCTCAACGTCGGCCACGGCGCCCTCGGCTTCACGCTCGCCATGGGCTGCGGTCGCGTGCTCGCGGATTTCGTGGCGAAGCGCAAACCCGAGATCGCGCTCGACGGTTTTCTGCTCGACCGCTGATTACGGAAACGGATGCGCGGCAGACGGGCTTCGCGTGGCGGAAGCAGGCCCCGCAACCGCCGTCGCCTTGGCCACCGGTAACTCGGAGGCGAGCGTCTGGATGTCACCGGACAACTCGCCGCCTTCCTCGATGAACAGCTTCTGGTAGCGGATCTTGCCCGATACTTTGCCGGTGGCGCGAATGGTGAGGCAGCGCCGTACGGTGATCTCACCGGAAAACCGTCCGTAGATCTCGGCGACATCGATGCCCGCGTTGCCGGCGTAGCTGCCCGCGGCCGCGATCTCGATCGCGCGGCTGTCCATCGAGGCCTCGACGTGGCCTTCGACGATCAGCATGTCGCATTCCTTGATCTCCACACCTTTCAACTGGATACCGGGGCCGACGATCAGCTTGCTGCCTTCGGTGGCCACCGGCGCGCCGGCGGGCTTTGGGTCCGTTGCGACACGCGGATCCGGGGAGAGCGCGTCCGGCCAGCGCAGCGCGCCCGCTGCGGGAGCAAGGCCTGGCGTGGCCGTTGCTGCTGGCTTGGCCTCGGGTTTGCCGTCCAGTCGCGCGGGCGCGTCATTGCGGTTCCAGAATCGATCTTTTTGCTGCATGCGGTCCTCCACCGGGATGATTGAATGGCGCGCAGATGATCCGCGACGCACAGCTAAGGCCGTGTCCGCCGCGCGCAGGTTCCCCGGTTTATTGCAACGTCAGAGGATTGCCATTATTCAGCGTGGCTTTTCCACGGAGCCTCGCGCTTGTCCTACCAGAATCGATAGCGGGCCATGAAGCGGCGGTCTATGCGGTCTTTCCAGCGCCAGACCCAGCGGCCCGCGACGGACAGCGGGCCCCACGAGGCGACGGCATAGCGGTCGCCGGTGCTGATCAACGCCAGCGCACGCGTCTGCGGTACGTAAGCGGCCAGCGTGCCGCCGGTCAGCGCCGCGCGCAGGTTGCGGGACAGCACCGGCCCCTGGCGCACCGCATAGACCCCGGAACGGGGGTAGCGATATCCGCGGACCGTTGCGCAATCGCCGGTGGCGAAGACGGTCGCTTCCGAAATGGAGTGCAGGTAGGTATTGACCAGGACGTAACCGTCATCATCCCGCGCGAGCCCGCTCGCGTGCCAGCCGGGGGCCGGGGCCGGCCCGGTGGCCCACAGGATGGCGTCGCCGGCGATGCGCGAGCCCTGGTCGGTGATCACCGCGCCGGTCTCCACCATCGTGACGCGTTGGCCGGGATGCATTTCCACGCCGCGCGCGGCAAGCACCCGCGCGAACACTTTGCGCACCCGTGGCGGGTGGGTCGTGAGCGGCTGGGTTGTCTCCAGCACCAGCGCGAAGCCGACGCCCAGCGCGGCGAGCCGGTGGTGCATCGCGAGCAGCACTTCGACGCCGGCCGCGCCGCCGCCCACCACGATTACGCGTCGGAGGTGGCCCGCGTGCGCCCGTCCGCAAAGTTCCTCCCAGGCTACAAGCAGGCGGTCCACCGGCTTTAGCGGAATGGTGTGGGCGGCGACGCCAGAAAGATCCTGTGCTGCGGGCGCTGAGCCGATGTCGAGCGAAACAAGGTCGTAGGGCAGTTCGGTGCCGTCGGCGAGCCGGAGGCGGCGCTGCGCAGGGTCGAGCCCGCGAACGTGCAGGGGGATGAAGCGCGCACCCGCTGCGCGCGCGAGTGCTTCCAGGTCGGTATGCGCCTCGTGAAAGTCGTAGTGCCCGGCCATCAGTCCGGGCAGCATGCCCGAGTAGGGGGCCTGCCGGGCCGGACTCACCAGCACGAGTTCCGTCGCCGGCGCGGGGTCGCGGATCCAGCGCCGAAGTACTTCGATGTGGCTATGGCCGCCGCCGACCAGGACGAGTCGTTTCACTGCCGGATTATCGCCGATGCAAACCCGGTTGCGGCGGGCGATAATCAGCCCGTCATTCAACCGCATTCCGGAGCCTTTCATGTCGCGCGTCACTCTCACCCGTTACCTCATCGAACAGCAGCGCACCTACGGCAAGATTCCGCCGGAGTTGCGCCTGCTGATCGAAGTGATCGCCCGCGCCTGCAAGTCCATCAGCCATGTCGTCAGCAAGGGCCCGCTGGCCGGCATCGGCGAAGTGGTCGGCACGCAGAACGTGCAGGGCGAGGCCCAGAAGAAGCTCGATGTGATCGCCAACGAGGTGCTGGTGGAAGCAAACGAATGGGGCGGCCACTTGGCGGCGATGGCCTCGGAGGAGATGGAGAAGCCCTATGTCATCCCCAACCGTTTCCCCAAGGGCGAGTTCCTGATGCTGATGGACCCGCTCGATGGCTCCTCCAACCTCGACGTCAATGTCTCGGTCGGTACGATCTTCTCGGTGCTGCGCTGTCCTGAAGGCGTGCAGGAGCCCGATGAAAAGGCTTTCCTGCAGCCGGGCGCCAAACAGGTGGCGGCGGGGTTTGCCGTTTACGGCGCTTCCACGATCCTGATCCTGACCACCGGCAACGGCGTGGCGGGGTTCACGCTGGACCGCGAGCTGGGTTCATTCGTCCTCACGCATCCCGACATCAGGATTCCGGCGGACACGCAGGAGTTCGCGATCAACACCTCGAACATGCGCAACTGGGACGCACCGGTAAAGCGCTATATTGACGAGTGTCTGGCGGGCAAAACCGGCCCCCGCGGCAAGGATTTCAACATGCGCTGGGTCGCGTCCATGGTGGCGGACGTCTACCGCGTACTGTGCCGCGGCGGCATCTTCATGTATCCACGCGATTCCAAGTACACGGAAGGCCGGCTGCGCCTCATGTACGAGGCCAACCCGATGGCCTTTATCGTCGAGCAGGCCGGGGGGGCGGCGACCGACGGGCAAACCCGCATGCTCGATATCCAGCCGAAAGCCCTGCACCAGCGCATCGGCGTCGTGCTGGGGTCGAGGAACGAGGTGGACCGCGTGACGTCGTATCACACGGTACGCTGATCCCGCCGGCCCAGCCCATCGTGCGGCGCCAATCAGGCCGCCAGGGGTGCAGGCGGTTCGCCGCTGGTCCAGAACCAGAGCCTTCCGTAAAACGTTCTAGTGGTTGCAGAAGCCACTTGGTGCTGCGTAAAGGCTCGTGCAGAAGCGCCGCGAACTGTGAGTCGAGCACTATTTCTCGGCTGTTTCTTGGTTGCCGAAATATTCGGCTTACGCCATTGTGCCGGTGTTGTGCAGCGAGTTAACCGCAGCTCCCGATCGCCCCGCACGCCGTGCAGAAGTCGCAGCCGTCCTTCTTGATCACGGTCGTATTCCCGCACTCGTTGCACAGCCCGCCCGCCTGCACCTTCGGCGCGCCGGCATCGCGCGGCGCTTCGAGGATGCCCATCTCGCGCATCGGAAACCCGTGCTCGTCGAGCACACCCAGCATGGCGTAGCGATGAACGATGAGGCGCGCGAGGTAGGCCACCGTGGACGGCCAGGTCTGCTGCCGACGCTCGCCCGGCACCCACGCCATGAAGTCGCCCAGCGGCTCGGAGTAATTCAGGAGCTTGCGCAGTTTCCCC
>CAZXNF010000342.1:0-2978 GCA_964641785.1 uncultured Streptomycetaceae bacterium
GGAGACGCGCGGGCTGGTCGCCGAATGGGACGCGCGGGCGCGCCATCTCAAGCTGTGGGGCGCGGCCAAAGTCGCCTATTTCAACCGGCGCTGGCTCGCGACCGTGTTCGGCTTGGCCGAACGCCAGGTGGAACTGATCGAATTGGATGTTGGCGGCAGTTTCGGCGTCCGCGGCGAGCTGTATCCGGAGGATTTTCTGCTCCCGTTCGCCGCGATGCAATTGGGACGGCCGGTCAAATGGATCGAAGACCGGCGCGAACACCTACTCGCCACCAACCATTCGCGCGAAATGGAGTGCACGCTGGAGATCGCCTGCGCCCTCGACGGTCGCATCCTCGGTCTGCGCGGCGAGTTGCTCGCCGACATGGGCGCCTACGCCCGTACCAACGGCGGCGTGGTGCCGGCAAAAGCCGCGCAGTTTCTGCCAGGCCCCTATCGCATCGCCAACGTCGGCTGCCAAGTCACCGCGCTGATGACCAACAAGACGCCGGTGGGCACCTATCGCGGGCCCGGCCGCTACGAAGCGAATTTTTTCCGTGAACGTCTGCTCGATCTCGCCGCCGCCGACCTCGGTCTCGACCCGGCGGAGTTCCGCCGCCGCAACTTGCTCCAGCGCAACGAATTGCCTTATTCCATCGGCAAGCTGTGCCCTTACGAGGAGGCCTGCCATTACGACAGCGGCGACTACCCCGTCGCCTTCGAGCGCGCGCTGGCGACCCTCGATTACCCCGGCCTCGTCGCGCGGGCCGCGGCCGGGCCCGACGCAGCGGGACGGCTGCACGGAGTGGGAATCGGCTGCTTTGTCGAGTCCAGCGGCGCCGGCCCCGCCGAGACCGCTCGCCTCGTCGTGCGCGAAGGCGGGCATATCGATCTTTACACGGGATGCTCAACCATGGGCCAGGGCCACGAAACCGCGATGGCGCAGATCGCCGCCGACGCGCTCGGGCTGAGCCCGGGCGCCTTCACCGTGCACCATGGCTCGACCACCCACGTTGACTACGGCCACGGCACCTACCACAGCCGCGCGATGGTGATGGGGGGCAGCGCGATCCTGCGCGCCGGCGAAGCGCTGGCGGCCCAGATCTGCGCGCACGTGGCGCGGGTTCACGAGATGGAACCCTCAATGCTGAATTACCACTGCGGCGCAGTCGTACGCCGCGACGACGGCCGCACGCTCGCCACGCTTGCCACGATTGCGCGCGACGCCGCGGCCGGCGACGCCGACGCGCATCGGGCGCTCGAGTGCGTGGGCATTTTCGAGCAGTCAACGCGGACCTACACCTACGGCACGCACATCGCGCACGTCGCCGTCGATCCCGAAACCGCACAGGTTGAAGTGCTGCGTTTCCTCGCCGTGGAGGACATCGGGCGCGCGATCAACCCGCTGCTCGCACACGGGCAGGCCATCGGCGCGGTGGTGCAGGGATTGGGCGGCACCTTCCTTGACGAACTGGTCTACGACGACGCGGGACAACTCCTCACTGGCAGTTTCGCCGACTACCTGTTGCCGACCGCCACTGACTACCCGAATGTGGAGGCGATCACGCTGGAGCACGTACGCTCCACGCTCAATCCGCTCGGCGTCAAGGGCGCGGGCGAAGGCGGCATCGTTGCCACCGGTGCAGCGGTCGCCAACGCGGTGGCACACGCGCTGCGCCCGCTGGGCGTGCACATTACCGCGCTGCCGCTATCCCTCAACAACCTCGCGCGCCTGCTGCGGGAAGCGCGCGCGCGGCGCGCTGTCTGAACGGGAGCATCCATGCCGATCGACGTACACGCACACTACGTTCCGACACAGATCCTCGAGCCGCTGGCGAGGCGAGCCACGGATTTCGGCGTCTCGCTGGTGGAAACCGCGCCCGGCTGCCAGTGCCTGCACTTCGAGTATGGTCTGCGGATACGCCCGTTCTTCGCCAAGCTGGTGGAACCCGTCGCCGCGCGCTTCGCGAGCATGGAGCGCACCGGCATCGACCGCCAGATCCTGTCCATCTGGACCGATATCTTCGGCTACGCACTGCCCGCGGCCAAAGGCGCGGCGTGGCACGGACTGCTGAACGAAGCGCTCGCCCGTCTCTGCCACGCGCATCCTGGCCGTTTCTCGTGGCTGGCCTCCGGCGCGTTACCCAACGCGGCCGGAGCGGCGCGCGAGCTGGAGCGCTGCGTCCACGGCCACGGCGCGCTTGGCGGCGTCGTCGCGGCGAACGTCGAAGGCGTAAACCTCGGTGAACTAAATCTCGACGAGTACTGGGCCGCCGCCGTGGCGCTCGGCGTGCCGGTGTTCATCCACCCCGCCCAACCCGAGCCGACGCCGCGCACCCGCAAGTTCGCCCTCAGCCAGGTCGCGCAATACACCTTCGACACCACGCTCGCGATCGGCTCTCTCATTTTCAGTGGCGTGCTGGACCGCTACCCGACTTTGGAACTGATCCTCTCGCACGGCGGCGGCTCGCTGCCGTGGCTCGCGGGCCGCTTCGACGTCATGCACGAACGCATGGACCGGGCCGCGCAGGGCAATGTCGCCGCGCATCCGCCTTCGCACTACCTGTCGCGCCTTCATTACGACACCATCCTGCATGATCCGCAGGCTTTGCGCTATCTGGCGAGCCGCGTGTCCACCCGGCAGTTGGTCATCGGTACCGACGACTCATTCCCGCCCGCCGACCGCGACCCGCTGGCCACGCTGCGCGCGGCCGGTTTCAGCGCCGACGACATCCGGCTCATCGCCGACGACAACCCGCGCCGCCTGTTCCGGCGGCTGTCCTTATTCATGTGATCGGACACGCGATGGCGCATTTCACGACAAGCGACGGCATCCGCCTCTATTACGAAGACAGCGGTCGCGGTACGCCGCTCGTCTTCGTCCACGAGTTCGCGGGCGACCATCGCAGTTGGGAGCCGCAGGTCCGCTGTTGTTCGCGGCTGTACCGCTGCGTGACCTTCGCTGCGCGCGGCTACCCACCGTCCGATGTGCCGTCCGC
>CAZXNF010000342.1:2988-4589 GCA_964641785.1 uncultured Streptomycetaceae bacterium
CCTGGGGATCGAGCGGGCGCACATCGTCGGCCACTCCATGGGCGCCTACACCACGCTGCACGTCGGGCTGCGTTATCCGGACCGCTGCCGCTCGCTGACGGCGGCGGGCTGCGGATGGGGCTCCGCTCCCGCCGAGCGCGCGCAGTCCGTCGCGCTCGCCACCGATATCGCCGTGATGTTCCAGCAAGAAGGCATCGTCGCGGCCGCCGCGAAATACGCGGACTTCGCGATGCGCGCCCCGTTCAAGGCAAAGGACCCGCGCGGCTGGAGGGAGTTTGCGCGCTGGATGAGCGAGCACTCGGGCGAGGGCCATGCACTCACCATGCTCAATGTGCAATTGAAACGCCCCACACTGTGGGACATGGAGGTCGGCCTGCGGCGTCTGGCCATTCCGCTGCTGGTAATCGTCGGCGACGAGGATGCGGCTTGTCTGGACGGCAGTATTTTTCTCAAACGCACGGTCGCCACGGCGGGCCTGCTCGTGCTGCCACGCGCGGGTCACACGATCAACAGCGAGGAACCCGCCGCTTTCAATCAAGCGCTGCTGGAACTGTGCAGCGCTGCCGATAACGGCCGCTGGCTCGCGCACCGTCCCGCCGCCGCTTGACCGGTGACCGTCGTTCGCGATAATGCGGCGCTGCCTGCCCGTATCGCCCTCGTATTCCCTACATCACAGGAAACCATGAACCATGAAGAAACCCCGCGCCGGCGCCCTGAGCGCCACCACCCGCCTGCGCCGCCTCGTCGCCAAGCGCAGCTTCCTCGAACTGCCGGCCGTATTCGACCCGCTGGCCGCGAAGATCGCCCAGGCCGCCGGCTTCAACTGCGTCTACAGCGGGGGCTTCGTCACCGGCGCGCACTCGACGATCTCCGAGCCGCTGCTGACCATGAACGAGCAGATCGGCTACGCCTCGGCGATCGCCGCCACGGTGGACATTCCGGTCGTGATGGACGCCGGCGCGGGCTGGGGCGAACCGCTGCACACCATGCGCACGGTGCGCGAATGCATCCGCGCGGGCGTCGCGGGCGTACACATCGAGGACCAGCTCTTTCCCAAGCGCGCCCACTATCACACCTATGTCGCGCACAACATTCCGCTCAAGGAATTCCGCGACAAGATCGAATACGCCTGCCGCGCGCGCGACGAAACCGACCCCGACTTCGTGATCATCGCGCGCTCCGACGCCTGCCGGGAACAGGGCTACGCCGAGGCCATTAAGCGCATGAACGCCGCGGCCAAGGCCGGTGCGGACCTCGGCCTCATCTTCCCGCGCACCCCGCGCGAGACCGAGCGCGCCCCGCGCGACTCCGCCCTGCGCCTGGTCTACGTGCAGAGCCGTGGCAACCGCGACGGCCGGCCGCTGTACTCCCTCCAGGAACTGCAGGAGATGGGCTATGCCGGCTGCATCGACGCCATCCTCTCCACCTGCGTCCACTACCACTATATCGAGCAGGCGTTCACCGAACTCAAGCGCACCGGCAACTACACCGGCCTGACCGAAGCGCAGTGCGTCGCCGCGCGGCATGCCGCCGAGAAGTTGATCGGCCTTGAGGACTACTACGCCATCGAGCGCGCGACCGTGGAGAAGAAGTCCCGCCGC
>CAZXNF010000343.1:0-4584 GCA_964641785.1 uncultured Streptomycetaceae bacterium
GCCGCGCAGCGGATAGTCCGTGCCCACCGCGCGCAGGTCCGACAGCACGCTCGCCTCCCCGGCGATGGCCATGCTGGGGAAACGCACCACGCGGCTGGTCTTCAGGCCCAGCACCGTGGCTTCCGTGTCGAAGCGCGTATCCAGCGGACGGTCCGAGGACACTGCAAGGTCGCCGCCCAGCAACTGATTGGCCTCGCGGGCCAGCGCGCGCTCAACGCGGCTGGTGAAGAAGCTGACGCTCGTCAGGCTCGCCACCGCAATAAGGATGGCGACGAACAGCAGGCGCAGTTCGCCGGCCCGGCGGTCACGCCGCAACAGCCGGAAACTGAGCGCGACCTCCTGGAAAAGATTCATGCGACCCCGTTGACCAGCCGGCCCGCGGCCATGCGCAGCTCGCGCCCGCAACGGGCCGCCAGCTTTTCGTCGTGCGTCACCAGGATCAGCGTCGTGCCGCGCTCGGCGTTCAGCGCGAACATCAGGTCTGCGATCTCGGCGCCGGTGACGGCATCCAGATTGCCCGTCGGTTCATCGGCCAGCAGGATGGGCGGCTCGGTGGCGAACGCGCGCGCGATCGCCACGCGTTGTTGCTCGCCACCGGACAGCTGCTTGGGATAGTGGCGCAGCCGTTGCGTGAGCCCCACCCTGTCGAGGTCCGCGCGAGCGCGCGCTTCGGCATCCTCCCGCCCGGCCAGTTCCAGCGGCAGCATGACGTTTTCGAGAGCGGTGAAGGCCGGCAGCAGCTGGAAATTCTGGAACACGATGCCGATGAGCCGCGCGCGCAGTGCGGCGCGCGCATCCTCATCCAGGGTGAACAGGTCGCGCCCCTCGAGCGCCACCGTGCCCGCGCTGGGAACGTCGAGCCCGGCCAGCAATCCGAGCAGCGTGGACTTGCCGGAGCCCGAGACGCCGACCACGGCCACCGAAGCCCCTTGCGGCACCTCGAAACTCACGTCGTCAACGATGGTCAGATGCTCGTCGCCGAGCGAGACGTGCTTGGTAAGATGTTGCGCCTGTACGATGGGAACCTGCTGGGAGCCGTTCATGCTGAGTCGTCTGAGAAGTGGAATTGTTATCGGGTGGTGGTGGCTGGCGCTGATGCTGCCCGCGCCGTTGGTTGTCGCATCGGCTGCCTCGGCCGCCGCGCCGGTCCTGCTCATCTACGGCGACAGCATTTCAGCCGCCTACGGCCTGCGCACCGAAGAAGGCTGGGTCCGGCTGCTGCAGCAGCGGCTCAAGACCGAGGGAATGGATTATACGGTCGCCAATGCCAGCATCAGCGGCGAAACCACACTCGGCGGACGCAACCGCATCGCCGGCGCGCTGCAGCACTTTCAACCAGCGGTCGTCGTCATCGAACTGGGCGGCAACGACGGCCTGCGCGGCCTCTCGCTGGAAGCCTCGCGCACCAATCTGGTCGCCATGATCCGTGCCGCGCGCAAAGCCGGTGCAGCGGTGCTGCTGGTGGGCATGGAACTGCCCCCGAACTACGGCAAACCCTACACCGAAAAGTTCCGCGCAACGTTCAGCGAGGTGGCTAAGGCCGAGCGCGTTGCGCTGGTGCCCTTCCTGTTTGCGGGCTTCGCCGACAAACGCGAGGCCTTCCAGTCCGACGGTATCCATCCCGCGGCATCCGCGCAGGGACAAATGCTGGACACGGTGTGGCCGCAGCTGCGGCCGCTGCTGAAAGCGCCCGTCAAGCCACGCTGACGCACGGGGCCGCGCCGGCCGGCTTCGCCATCCGTCCGACGACGGCGGCGTGCCGGCAGCCTGCCTGCCTGAAGATTTCCATGACCTGCGCGGCCGCCTCCGGCGCACAGGCGACGAGCAGACCGCCACTCGTCTGCGGGTCGGTCAGAAGATTGCGTTGCCAGCCCGGTATGCCGCCGGACAGCACGACCTCGCCGCGGACGCTGTCCCAGTTACGGGCGGACGCGCCGGTCGCATACCCCGCCTCCGCCAGATGACGCGCGGCGGACAGCACGGGAACATCGCGCCATAGCAGCTCGGCATCGAGCCTCGCGCCGCGGCACATCTCCAGCAAATGTCCCAGCAGGCCAAAGCCGGTGACGTCGGTCACCGCATGCACGGTTTCCAGCGCGCCGAAAGCCGTACCCGCGGTATTCAGTTGAACCGCGCTCTCGAGCATCTGTGCATAGGCTTTCTCGCGCAGCTCGCCCTTTTTCAGCGCCGCGCCAAGGATACCGATGCCGAGCGCCTTGCCGAGGATCAGCACGTCTCCCGCCCGCGCGCCGCTGTTCTTCTTGACCTGGTCCGGATGCACGAGCCCCAGGGCCACGAGCCCGTAGATCGGTTCCGGCGCATCGATCGAATGGCCGCCCGCCACCGGGATGCCGGCCTCGGCGCACACGGCCTTGCCGCCGTCGAGGATGCGGCGGACGGCGGCGGTCGGGAGCTTGCCGACCGGCATGCCGCAAATGGCGAGCGCCATGAAGGGTTTGCCGCCCATCGCATAGACGTCGGACAGCGCGTTGGCAGCGGCGATGCGTCCGAAGTCGTACGGATCGTCCACGATCGGCAGGAAAAAATCGGTGGTCGCGATCAGCGCCTGCGTGTCGTTCAGGCGATAGACGGCCGCATCATCGGCTGTCTCGGTCCCGACGAGGAGATCGGGCCATGCACTCGCCAGCGGCGAGGCCCCGATAATTTCGCTCAGCAACGCCGGCGTCAGCTTGCAGCCTCAGCCGCCGCCGTGGGAGAGCTGCGTGAGCCGGATTTCTTCGCCGGCATTCACCGGGGTGTTTTGCGCGGAGGGCAGATTCATGCGTGGTATAAAATCCATGTTGATCAATGACAAGCTGCAACTTAACTTGAAACACTTGAAACACTTGAAACACTTGAAACACTCGAAACACTCGAAACACTCGAAACACTTGAAACACCCGAAAGACCAAACCGCAGCCCGGAACGACGAAATCACCGTAGCACAGTTGTCCGGCTTTGACGAGGTCATCGACGCGCGTTCGGAGTCCGAGTTCGCGGACGATCACATCCCGGGCGCGATCAGTTGCCCCGTTCTCGACGACGTCGAACGCATCCGCGTCGGCACGCTCTACAAGCAGTCTTCCTTCGACGCCAAGAAACTCGGCGCTGTGCTCGTCGCGCGCAACATCGCCCGCCATCTGGAGCAACGCTTCGCCGACCGTCCGCGCGGCTGGCGGCCGCTCGTCTATTGCTGGCGCGGCGGCACGCGCAGCGGCGCATTCGCCACAGTGCTGCGTTCGATCGGCTGGAAGGCAGGCCAACTGGGCGGCGGCTACCGCGCCTACCGCCGCGCGGTCCTCGCCGACCTGGAAATTCTTCCCGCGCGCTTTCGCTTCCGCGTGGTGTGCGGGCTGACCGGCACCGGCAAGAGCCTGCTGTTGCGCGCACTGGCGGCCGCCGGTGCGCAGGTCCTCGATCTGGAGGCGCTGGCGGAACACCGCGGGTCCGTCCTCGGCAACCTGCCCGGTGCGCCGCAACCGTCGCAGAAGATGTTCGACAGCCGGGTGTGGGCCGCGCTGCAGGGCTGCGATCCCGCACGGCCGGTGTTCGTGGAATCCGAAAGCCGCAAGATCGGCCTGCTGCGCGTGCCCGAACGCCTGATCGAGCGCATGCGCGAAAGCACATGCCTGCGGGTGGACGCGCCGCTGCCGGCACGGGTCGCGATCCTCCGGCGCGAATACGCGCACTTCCTGACCGACCCCGCCCTGCTCGGCCGGCAGCTCGACTGCCTGAAGGGGCTCTACGGCGGTGACACCGTCGCGCACTGGAAAAAGCTGGCCGACGCGCACGACTGGAATACCCTGGTGCCGCTGCTGCTGACCGCGCATTACGATCCCGCCTATGCCCGCTCGATCGGCAAGAACTATCCCGGCCATGCCTCCGCCCCTGCGATCCTGATAACCGGGGCCGATGACGGCGCTGTCGCTGCAGCGTGCCGCGATGCGTTGAAGGCGGTGGCATGAAACTCGCCCTCCGCATCGAAGTCGCCACCGCGCGCGGCATCCGCATCGGCGTGCCCAACCTGCTGCGGGTGCTGGCGGCCGCCCGCGCACGCGCCAGTTTCTTCTTCAACGTGGGGCCCGACCACAGCGGCCGCTTCCTCGCGCGCATGCTGCGGCCCGCGCCGGGATACCGGGGCGGGTGGATGGCGTGCCAGTGGGGACTTGGCCCCCTCTTCTCCGGCACCCTGCTGCCGGCGCCCGAACTGGGACGCCGCTATCGCGACGCTCTGCGCTTTACCCGTGATGCCGGTTTCGAGGTCGGGCTCCTGGCCTGGAATCATGCCGCCTGGCGGACCGGCGCGGCGGACGCGAACGGGCCCTGGACGCGCCTCGAACTGGTGCGTGGCATCGAGCGCTTTACGGACGTCTTCGGGGCTCCGCCGGTCGGCCATGCCGCGCCACGCTGGCAGATGAGCGCGCATGCCTACCGACTGCTACAGCAGCTCGGTTTCGGCTACGGCTCGGACACCCGCGGCTACCGGCCCTTCATGCCGGTCTGCAACGCTGAACTGATCGCCTGCCCGCAGATTCCGACCACCTGGCCCGCGCTCGACGAACTGATCGGCATGTCCGGCGCCGG
>CAZXNF010000344.1:0-4579 GCA_964641785.1 uncultured Streptomycetaceae bacterium
GGCCCGATCGGCGTGTGCGCTTGCCTGCGTTACGTGGGGTGCCGTGCGCCGTTGCCCCGCGAAAACTTTGCTATACAATCGCCCGCAGTTGTTTGCGGAGGCGATGCCGTGGAACCACTGTCGCATGCTCCTGCTGAACCCGACCCATCACTATCCGCGCCCTTGCCGGTGGCAACGCGCCCGCGCGTCGGCGCGCCGGCGCCCGACTTCGAACTGCCGGACGCCGACATGGCGGCGGTGAGTCTGGCGGACTTTCGCAGCCGGCAACACGTGGTGCTGTATTTCTACCCGCGTGACGATACCCCGGGCTGCACCATCGAGGCGATCGAGTTCTCGGAGCTGGAGGAAGCGTTCACGCGCTGCCACGCGGTCATCCTCGGCATCAGCCGCGACGACTGCACGAGCCACGGTGCGTTCCGCGACAAGCACGGCCTGTCGATGCAGTTGCTGGCCGACGAGGACGGCGAGGCCTGCGGCAGCTACGGCGTGCTGTACGAAAAGGAGTACGAAGGGCGGCGCAAGACCTGCATCCAGCGCTCGACCTTCGTGATCGACAAGCGCGGCATTCTGCGGCACGCCGTCTACGGCGTGAATCCCCGCGGACACGCGCAGGACATGCTGGAAACCCTGGAGAAGCTGCAATGCAAGTAAGCCGTGATGCCATCGTCACCCTCACCTTTGAAGTGCGCGATACGCAGGGCGTGCTGGTCGAGTCCACACCCGAACCGATCGCCTACCTGCACGGCCGCGCGGCGCTGTTCCCGCGGCTGGAAGCCGCGTTGGAAGGCAAGGCCGCCGGCGAGCAATGCGAAGTCCAGCTCGAGCCCGAGGACGCGTTCGGCGAATACGACGCCGAACTGGTGTTCATGGAGCCGCGCGAAAAGTTTCCCGCCGACGTGAAGATCGGCATGCAATTCGAGGGCAAGACCGACGGCGGCGGCGAGACGCGCATGTTCCGCGTGACCGACATCGCAGATGGCAAAGTGGTGGTCGACGCCAACCATCCGCTCGCCGGCATGGCGCTGCGTTTCCATTGTTCGCTCAGCGACGTGCGTGCCGCCACTGCCGAAGAGCTCGCGCACGGCCACGTGCACGGCCCCGGCGGGCACCACCACCACTGAGCGGCCGACGCGCCCGCGCCTACTGTGCTCCCGGCGACGGGGAAAACGCCGGGAAGGGGTCGATGCGGAAGGCGGGGCGCCCGTCCTGCTGTACGATGCGGACGGCCAGCCCGTGCAGCATCGGCGTTCCGTAGGTCTCCACGCGGGTGAAGTTCGGCAGCGGCCTGCCGCTGCGCGGATCCTTCAGCGGCTGGTCGATCCGGTGGAAGTGGGTGTCGCCGTTGGCGAACAGCACCACGCCGGGAAAGTCCGCGACCTCCCGCGCGAGAGCTTCAATGAACGGCAGGAACGCGGCGCGCGGCGTCGGGGCAGCCGGGAATCCGCCGAACACGTTGGCCTGCGTGAACAATCCCACGCAGCATGCGCCCTGCGTGCGGGCGGCCGCAAACAGCTCGCGCAGCCACTCCAGATTGGCGGCGTTGCGGGCCTTCGATTCCTCCGGCATTGCGCGGGCGTTATTGTCGGGACCGGGCATATTGAAAGTCGCGAAAACGGCGGCGCCGGCCTTCCAGCGCGCGTTTTCCGGAAAACCGGCCTGCCGTTCAGCCGCCAGGGTGCGGCGCCCGAGCGTCCTGCCGGTCGGCGCGAACAGACTGCGCAGCTTGTCCAGCCGTTCGAGCGGGTCGTGGCGGCCGGCCAGCGCCCGCGCGCAATCGGTCCACTCGTTGTCGCCCGGCGTGAACACGAACGGATGCGCGCTCGCGTCGAACTGCCGGCGGCGCGCTTCGAACAGCGCGTCGCTGCAATCCGAGACCCCGCTCTTGAAGTCGCCGACGTGTACGATGAAGTCGAAGGCCTCCGCGTCGTACGCGGCGAGCAAGCGCGCAAAGCCGGCTTCCTCGATGTCGAAGTAGGGCATGTCGCCCAGCAGGCCGAAGCGGACCGGTGGCGACTGCGCCAGCGCGGCGCCGGCAAAGGCCAGCAGGCAGGCTGCGGCGGTGCGTTGCAGACCCGTCATTCTTCCGCGAGCTGTTTCAGCCGGTAAAGCAGCTCCAGTGCGGCCTTGGGCGAGAGCTGGTCGGGATCGGCGTCGCGCAGCGCGTCGAGTGCCGGATGCGGGGCGGGTTCCGTTGGTGTTGATGTTGCCGCCTTGCCGCCGACGAACAGGTCCGGCTGCCGTCCGCCCGCCGCGCTCTCCTGCTCAAGCTTCATGAGCTGCTTGCGCGCGCTGCGCACGACTGCCGAAGGCACGCCCGCGAGCTGGGCGACCTGCACGCCGTAGCTCTGGTTGGCGGGGCCTTCTTCCACCGCATGCAGGAACACGATGCGGTCCTTGTGCTCCACGGCATCGAGGTGCACGTTGACGGCTTCGCGGTGCTCGACGGCGAGGCGCGTCATTTCGAAGTAATGCGTGGCGAACAGCGCGAGGCTGCGGTTCACCGTCAGGATGTGCTGGGCGATCGCCCAGGCCAGAGCCAGGCCGTCAAAGGTGGAGGTGCCGCGACCGATTTCGTCCATCAGCACCAGGCTGTGCGCGGTGGCGTTGTTCAGGATGTAGGCCGCCTCGGTCATTTCCACCATGAAGGTCGAACGTCCGCCCGCGAGATCGTCCGCCGCGCCGATGCGGGTGAAGAGCTGGTCCATGGCGCCGAGCCGCACGCGTGTGGCCGGCACGAAGCTGCCCGCGTGCGCCATCAGCGCGATCAGCGCCGCCTGCCGCATATAGGTGGACTTGCCGCCCATGTTGGGGCCGGTGACGAGCAACAGGCGCCGCGCGGGACCGAGCTGTGCATCGTTGGCGATGAACTGCTCGACCTGCCGTTCGACCACCGGGTGGCGCCCGCCTTCGATCTCCAGCACGGGCTGGTCCGCGAACACCGGCCGCACGTAATCGTGCGCGCTGGCGCGGTCGGCGAGTGCGGCCAGCAGGTCGAGCTCGGACAAGGCATCGGCGATCGCCTTCAGTTGCGGCAAATGCGTCGCGAGTTCGGCGAGGAGCGCTTCATACAGCCATTTTTCGCGGACGAGCGCCCGATCCTGCGCCGACAGCGCCTTGTCTTCGAAGGTTTTGAGTTCCGGCGTCAGGTAGCGCTCGACGTTCTTCAGCGTTTGGCGCCGACGGTAGTCGTCGGGGACCTTGTCGGCCTGCGCGCGGCTGACTTCGATATAGAAACCGTGCACGCGGTTGTATTCGACCTTGAGATTGGCGATGCCCGTGCGCGCGCGTTCGCGCGCTTCGAGATCGAGCAGGAAGCGGTCGCCATGCGTGGTGATGGCGCGCAGTTCGTCGAGTTCCGCGTCGAAGCCATCGGCGATGACGCCGCCCTCGCGCACGATCGCCGCAGGTTCCGCTTTCAGGGTGCGCGCAAGCAGGGCCTGTGCGGGGCAGTCGGCGGCGCAGGCATCCGCGATCGCGGCGAGGCCGGCGGTGCGCGCATCGCGCAGCGCATCGGCGATCGCCGGCAGGCGGACGAGCGTGTCGCGCAGGCCGGCGAGGTCGCGCGGCCGCGCGTTGCCAAGCGCCACGCGTGCGGTGATGCGTTCGACGTCCGCGCAGTCCTGCAATTGCGCGCGGACGGCTTCACGCACGCCGCCGGCCAGCAGGGTCTCGACGGCATCCAGGCGGGCGGTCCGCCGGATCGTATCGGTCAGCGGATGGTGCAGCGCGTGGCGCAGCCGCCGGCTGCCCATGCTGGTCGCGCAGACGTCGAGCACCGACAACAGCGTCGGCGCCGGTTCGCCGCGGTAGGTCTCCGTCAGTTCAAGATTACGCCGGGTGGCGGCGTCCATGCGCACGTATTCCGACTCGCGCTCGAGCTGGATCGCATCAAGGTGCGCGATGGCGGTGCCCTGCGTGATGCGCGCGTAGGCGAGCAGGGCGCCTGCCGCGGCCGTGGCGAGTGGCGCCTCGTCGAGCCCGAAGGCGGCGAGGTCGCGGGTGCCGAACTGCGCGGCCAGCGCGCGGGCGGCGGTGTCGCGGTCGAACTGCCAGTCCGGTACGCGCCGCAGGGCGATCTCGCTGCCCGGCGGCAACGTCAGCGGCGGGGCCCCGGTTTCCGCTACCAGGATTTCCGCCGGCCGCAGGCGTTCGATCTCCGACGCCAGACGCGCGGGCGGGATCTCCGTGGCGCGGAAAGTGCCGGCAGCAAGGCTCATCCACGCGAGCCCCAGCGTGCGCTGGTTGCCGGTGACCGCCAGCAGCACGTTGTCGCGCTTGTCGTCCAGCAGCGCGGCGTCGGTCAGCGTGCCGGGCGTGACGATGCGCATGACCTTGCGCTCGACCGGGCCCTTGGCCGTAGCGGGGTCGCCGATCTGCTCGCAGATCGCGACCGATTCGCCGAGTTTGACCAGCTTTGCCAAGTACTGCTCGACGGCGTGGAAAGGGACGCCGGCCATCTTGATCGGCGTGCCGGCCGATGCGCCGCGCTGGGTGAGCGTGATGTCCATCAGCTTGGCGGCGCGGACCGCATCGTCGAAGAACAGCTCGTAGAAGTCCCCCATCCGGTAGAACACCAGCT
>CAZXNF010000345.1:0-533 GCA_964641785.1 uncultured Streptomycetaceae bacterium
TTAGCAGGTCGATACCCGCGGGAAGTGCGCGCGGCATTTTGCTGCGCGAACCGCGAGCGCGCACCCCTGGGGCCGCGCTTCGCGATTGCCGGTCCCCTATCGCGCGATCAGACTTTCTCGAGCCTGAAGTCCTGAACCTGGTCCTTCACCGCGACGCCGGCTTCGGCGCGAGGCGGGATGCCCCCGCGTTTCCTGCCGCCTTCGCAGGTGCCGAAGCGAGTCAGGTAGCAGGGAGGCAGCTCCCGGCTGTTGGGCGCGGCGATCCACAACCGCAGCAGGTGCCTGCGATCCTTCAGGTCCGGCCAGTCCTCGAAGTTGGTGCGGGAATGCAGCACGCAGAAGTTGTTCGCCAGCTGGAAGTCGCCGGGCTCCATGTGGAAGGAGAGCGCCATGCCCGGCTCGTTGGCGATCGCATCGAAGAGGTCCAGTGCCTCGACCTGCTTCGCGGTCAGCCGCGGCACATCGGCAAATCGCTGCGCCGATTCGATGTAGCCACGGATGTAGCGGGCGGTCACCAGGCCGTTGTGGTAGGC
>CAZXNF010000345.1:543-4576 GCA_964641785.1 uncultured Streptomycetaceae bacterium
CGTCTTCGCGGCCGCGCTCGCCGCGGCGGTCGATGTAGAAGGGCTTGTAGAGCTCCTCGAGCAGATCCGGGCGGCGGCGCTGGATCTCGTTCTGGATCGCGGTGACGCTCACCAGCCGCGACATGCCGCCGGCCTTGGCTGTCTTGAGGCACATGAGCATGATCACGTCGCTCTGGTCGTTGTGGAAGATCAGCTCGGCGGTGGTCTGGTAGGCGCGCACGTTGGTCTTGTTGATGTCGAGGCCCAGGTTGCGCACATGGCCGAGCTCGTGGCCCTCGGCGTTCTGCGAGAGCGGGATCCCGAGATGCTGGCCGAGGCCCCAGAAGACGATCTCGCACTCGTCCTCGGTGAAGTCCGCGGCGGGAAACCCGCGCATGAGGAAGAACCCGCGCCCATGCTCGAGTTCCTCGAGCATGCCGCCAAGCACCGCGGAGAAGTTCGGCAGGGGGAAGTCCGCCTTGCCGAACATCGGCGCCCGGAGCCCCTTAGCCTTCACCGACTCGAGCGCGGCGCGGATCTCGGCCAGTGCCTCCTGCGGGAAGCGGAAGACCCAGTCCCCGCGATCCTGGAGGTCGCGGCCGCGCCAGAGCCCCGGATTGCGCGAAAGCGGTGATGCGGGCATTGGGGGGGTGGCTTCCGGCATTTGCGTCTCCTGTGCCGGCGGCGATTTAATTTACGTCGGCAATTAAATATATCGGCAAGGCTTGACCCTGTCAACTCACGGGCCTTGCACCGCCAGGTCGCTGGCGAGGCCCTGCTCCAGCGTGACTCCCGGCGTGAACCCGAGATCCTCGCGAAGCCGGCTCGTATCCACCGGGCCCGAGCTCTTTCCCTGGCCTTTGAACAGGGCGCGCCCTGCCTTGGGTACCAGGCTCCTGACTGCGGCATGCATTTCTTCGAGGCTCAGGTAGTTCGCGCAAGGGCCGGCGACGTTGTAGACCTGGTGTGCGGGACGGGGATGGGTCAAAGCCGCCACTGTCGCGCCTGCGGCATCGACCACATGGGTCAGGTGAGACCGCTCGCGGCCGCTCGCCCCCTCGATTTCGATGTCCTTCCCCCGTGCGGTCTCCTTGATCCGCTGCCGGACCAGCGCCATGCCGGCGCTCTTGACCTCGACCGGGCCAAAGACCCCTCCATACCTGAGCGAGAGGAATGTCAGGCCATGCAGGCCCACATAGCGTGCGCCGAGCATTTCGCCGAGACGCTTGGTCATGCCGTAGAGGCCTGTCGCCGACACGGGGGGGTCTTCCTCGCGCATGAGGTCGCTGCGCTCGCCATAGCTCGCGATGCTTCCTCCGAAAACCAGCCGGGGGATCCCCAGCTCCCGGCAGGCCTCCAGCACGTTGAGCGTGCCGTCGACGTTCACGCGAACGGCCTCGGCCGGGTTTTGCTCGCAAGCGAACTGTAGGTAAGCTGCGAGATGGAGCACGGCATCGGGACGTGCCGGCTCGAGCGCGGCGCGGATCGCCGCTGCGTCGGCGATATCGCCGGCCTGCCACGCGGCGGAGCCCAGTGATTTCTCCGGCGGGCGGCGCGATATCAGCGTGACTTCATGGCCCGCGGCGAGAAGCGCTTGGGCGCTCGCCGTGCCGATCAATCCCGTGCCACCAATCAGGGCTACCCGCATTTTGTTGCCTCATGAAAAAAACGAGCCGAATCGATTCTAGCAAGCTGCATGCGGTGCCCGGCGACTTGCGCAGGCACAACCGCGGGCTGGTGCTCGAGCATCTGTTTCGCGCAAGCTCGGTTTCGCGTACTGCGTTGGCCCAGGCTACCGGCCTCACGCCGGCGGCGGTCTCGCGCATTACACGTGAGCTCGTCGAGGCCGGGCTCGTGCGCGAGCTGGACCGCGAAGGCGGCGTTGCGGCGCGCGGGCGTCCGCAGGTAGAGCTCGAGTTGCGCGCCGAGGGCGCTTATGTCATCGGTATCGGCGTGGGTGCTTTCGAGCAATGGATCCGCGTTGCAGACCTGCGCGGCGAATGCGTTTCGCGCCGCTCGGTCCAGCTGCTCGACCAGCCATCCTCGCGCGCGGCGCTGAAGATGCTTACCAGCGAGATCCGCGCGCTCCTCGTCCTGGCGAAAATTCCGCGCAAGCGCATTCTCGGTGCCGGCATCGCTTCGGCGGGCGTGGTGGATCGCGACAAGGGGCTGATCATCGAATCGCCAAACCTCGGCTGGCGGGACCTGCCGGTGGCGCAGCTGATGTCCGATGCGCTCGTGATGCCGGTGTGCGTCGAATCGATGCATCACGCCCTGAACCTGGCCGAGGAGCACTTCGGCAAGGGCGCGGACGGTGGCGACACGGTGCTCGTCAACGCCTCGATGGGCATCGGCGCGAGTGTCATGGAGCAGGGGCGCATCGTGCGCGGCCGGCACAGCGCCGCGGGCCAGATCGGCCACATGAGCGTGCCCGGTGCCACCGACCTGTGCACCTGCGGCCGGCGGGGCTGCCTGGACACCGTGGCCTCGGGTTACGGCGTGCTGCGCCGCCTTGCGCTGGTGCCGCCGCGCAAAGTGGCGCGCGAGCACGATGCCGCCGCTGCGCGCAAGCTGCTGGCGGCCATCGAACGCGAGCGCCAGGGCGAACCCAAGGTGCGCCAGGCTTTCCAGGCGAGCGGCGCCCAGCTCGGCGAGGCCCTGAACACCGTGCGCGCGCTGCTCGACCCGCAGCGCATCGTGCTCGCGGGGCCACTGGCGGGCACGGCGAGCTACGTCAGGGGCGTGCAGGCAAAGCTCAACGAGCGCGATGGGGGCGGGGGGAGCGAAGACGCGCCGCTGCTCTCGATGGCGTCGCATACCGCCGATTCCGCGGGCGCCTGGCTGGCGCTGACCGAGTTCGCATTCGGCAACACGCTCGACCTTGCAGTCCTCGCCAAGTGATGCGATGATTTTATGTACGTAAGCAAATAAATAGCCGGGCCGGCATCAGGGGCCGGCACCAGGAGGCAAGGCAATGGCAAAGCGTTCGGTATTCCGGCTGGCTCGCATGGCCGCGCTGCTCTGCAGTGCAGCGGCAATCGGCACGTTGTCGCAACCCGCGGGCGCGCAACCCTACCCGAGCAAGGCGATCACCATTGTCTCTCCCTATAGTGCGGGCGGTAATGCGGATCTCGCCGCGCGCACGATCGCGACCGTCGTCGCGAAAACGCTCGGCCAGCCCGTCGTCGTGGTGAACCGCACCGGCGCCGGCGGCATCGTCGGCTCGCAGTTCGTGGTGGATGCGCCGCCGGACGGCTACACGCTGCTGCTGGCGCGGGTCGGCTCGCAAGCCGTGGCGCCCGCCCTCGATCCCGCAACAACCTACAAATGGGACAGCTTCACTTTCCTCGGTATCCTCGAGACCGACCCTTATGTCTGCGTCGTGCAGGGCAAGTCGCCGATCAGGACCTTCCAGGACCTCATTGCTGCGGTGCGCGCGAAGCCCGGCAAAATGAGCTATGCCTCGACGGGCAACGCGGATGCCAGCGTCGTTTTCCCGGTCAAGATGTTCCTCAATTCCGGGCTCAAGGCGGATGCCGCTCTGAAAGTCCCCTACAAGGGCGCAGGCGACACGGTTGCCGCGGTGCTCGGGGGGCACGTGGACTTCGCATGCAATGGGATCTCGCCCTATACGGCGGGTATGAAGGCGGGCGACCTTCGCGGCCTCGTGGTCTCGACTCGGGCTCGTGTAGCCGAGGCGCCGGAGGTGCCCACCGCGCAGGAAGTCGGCATGGCCGACCTCGAGTCGGTGTCCGGCTGGAGCGCGCTGTTCGGGCCGCCGGGCCTCCCGAAGGACATCGTCGATCGCTGGGCGGCCACGCTTTCGGCAGCCAGGGACGATCCCGAATGGAATACGCTGGTCAAGCGGCGCGGTTCGATCCCCAGCGTGCTTTCGCCGGATGAGACGCGCCGCTTCGTCGAAGCGCAGTACAAGTCCTACCGGTCGCTTTCTCCACAGCTCTCGGTGAAGTAGCGGGCGCTCAGAACATCTCGAAATATTCGCGATGCTCCCACTCGCTGACTTCGAGGTTGAAGCGCGCGATTTCGGACTCCT
>CAZXNF010000346.1:0-4558 GCA_964641785.1 uncultured Streptomycetaceae bacterium
CATTATCGGGGAGGGCACCCTATGGGGCAACCGAAGACCCCGGAAAATCAATGATTTGAAAGCGGGTTTGTTGCGAGCCCCGGAAGCCCGGCGCACAATCCCGCCCGCATGGATGCCCCCCTGAACACCCGTCGCATGGCCGTGATCATGGCGCGCCGCGTCCTGACCAATCGCTGGGCCAGCGAACAGTGGGAGGCGAAAGGCGCGGTGCTGGATGACACCGGCGAGGCAGCCACCCCTGGCGGGCAGCTGATCGTCACGCATGCCGATGGCGAGGACTATCTGTTCCGGGGGCTGACGGTGAAACTCGAGCGTGAGGAAGCCGAGGGCTACTACCTTAACCTGACGTCGGACGCGCCGAAGTTCTTCGTGCTCTGGCGCATGCGCGAAGCGCGGGCGACGCCCGAGCATGTCACCGTCAGCTACAACGAAGGCACGCGCTGGGCCGATGGCGGCGAACAGGTGGATGGCGTGCCGCTGCCGCTGGAGCTCACGCCATGGATGGCGGACTTCGTGGACCGCCACTACAAGCCCGAGCCGAAGAAGCCTGGGCGCTACGCCAGCAACAAGGACCGGACGCTGCCGGATCCCGGATGAACGAGCCCAAAGAACCCTTTCTTTCGCGCTGGTCGCAGCGCAAGCGGCAGGCGCGCGAAGCCGGGGAGGCCGCGCCGCCGCCGGCCGATGTGAACGCCGGCGAGGTTCCCGAACTGCCACCGCTGGAATCCCTGACGCCGGAATCGGACTTCAGGGCCTTCCTGCGGCCGGACGTCGATCCCGCGCTGCGCCGTGCCGCGCTGGGCAAACTGTTCAGCGATCCGCGCTTCAATACGCTGGACGGCCTGGACACCTACATCGGCGATTACACCCTGGCCGATCCCTTGCCCGAGGGCATGCTGGAAAAGCTCGCCCACTGGCAGAACATCCTCGCCACCCAGTCGCCGCCCAAGGAAACTGCCAATGAGGCCGCGGCCTTGCCTGCGCCGGAAATGTCGCAACAGGTGACGGACGGCAGCGCGAGTCCGGCGGCGTCGGTAACGGAACCTGTCGCCGTATCCCGGCACGAAGAAGGAAACCAGACTTCATGAGCAAACGCGTCCTCGTCTGCAACTGCAACCGCACCACGACGGTGGCCGCGAAGGCCATTGCCGGCGTGGCCGGGAGCGAAGGCGCACTGCCGGTGGCCAGCGAATTGTGCCGGCGCCAGGTGTCGCAGTTCGAGGCTGCCGCGAAGTCCGGCGATGACCTGTGGGTCGGCTGCACGCAGGAGGCGCCCCTGTTCACCGAACTGCACGCGCAGTCCGGAGCCGGCGGCCGTCTCGCGTTCTTCAACATTCGCGAACAGGCCGGCTGGTCGGAAGAGGGGGCCGCGAGCGGACCCAAGCAGGCGGCGCTGGTGGCGGCGGCGCTGATGCCCGATCCCGCGCCGGCGCAGACCGTCACTTACCGTTCGGCGGGGGCGCTGCTGATCGTCGGACCGCTTGATGCCAGCGTGGCCTGGGCCGACCGGCTCGCGGACCAACTGGACATTGCGGTACTGGCCACGGACCGCCACGGCGAACTCCCGTCGACGCGGCGCTACCCGGTGTGGGCGGGCCGGGACGTTGCCCTCACGGGCTATCTTGGCGCTTTCACCGCGACCTGGCGGCAGGGCAATCCGATCGATCTCGAGTTGTGCACGCGTTGCAACGCCTGCGTGCGCGCTTGTCCCGAGCAGGCCATCGACTTTTCGTATCAGATCGACCTCGACAAGTGCAAAGGGCACCGGGCCTGCGTCAAGGCCTGCGGCGAGATCGGCGCCATCGACTTTGCGCGTGAGGACGCGCCGCGTACTGAATCTTTCGATCTGGTGCTTGATCTGTCGGCGGCGCCGTTGATCCGGGCCGCGCAGCCGCCGCAGGGCTACTTCGCGCCCGGCCGCGACCCGCTGGCACAGGCGCTGGCCGCGCGCGAGGTAGCGGCGTTGGTCGGCGAATTCGAAAAGCCGAAGTACTTCGCCTACAACGAGAAGATCTGCGCGCACGGCCGCTCGGGCATCACCGGTTGCACGCAGTGTATCGACGTGTGCTCGACCGGCGCGATCCGTAGCGCGGGCAACAAGGTCGTGGTCGAGCCGCATCTATGCATGGGCTGCGGCGGCTGCGCCACGGTCTGTCCGTCCGGCGCGATGACCCACGTCTATCCGCCGGTGGCCGATCTCGGCGCCCGCCTGAAGGCCATGCTCACCGCGTACCTCGCGGCTGGCGGCAAGGATGCCTGTGTATTCGTGCACGACGGCGGCGAGGGCAAGACGCTGCTCGCGCAACTGGGCCGTGGCGGCAGAGGGCTCCCGGCCCGCGTCATTCCGTTGGAAGTGCTGCACGTGGCCAGTGTCGGGCTGGACACGATGCTGGGCGCGTTGGCGCTCGGCGCGGTGCAGGTTGCCGTGCTCACGACGCCGGCGGTGGACCCCGGTTATCGCGCCGCGCTGGCGCGGGAAATGGCGACCGGCGGAGAAATCCTCGCCGGCCTGGGTTACGCCGGTGGCCATCTGATGCTGGTGGAGGCCGGCGACCGCCGGGCGCTGGAACAGGCGCTGTGGAGCATGGCGCCCGCCCGGGGGCTGCCGCCCACGACCTTCCGTCCGGTCAACGAGAAGCGGCGGACGCTCGATGTCGTGTTCGATCACCTGCTGCGCCACGCGCCGACGCCCGCGGAGGTGCTGGCTTTGTCGGCGGGCGCGGCCTACGGGCAGATCGTGGTGGACAAGGACACCTGCACGCTGTGCATGGCCTGCATCGGTGCCTGCCCCGAGGGCGCGCTGCTGGACGGCGGTGACCGGCCGCAACTGCGCTTCACCGAACGCAGCTGCGTGCAGTGCGGGCTGTGCGCCAGCACCTGTCCCGAAGACGCCATCCGTCTGGTGCCGCGTCTGAACCTCACGGCCGAAGCGTTAAAGCCGGTCACGCTGAACGAGGACCAGCCCTTTCACTGCGTCCGCTGCGGCAAGCCCTATGCCACGCATCGCATGATCGAAAACATGACGGGGCGGCTTAAGGCGCATTCGATGTTTGCCGAGCCGAAGGCCCTGGCGCGGCTCAGCATGTGCGGCGATTGCCGGGTGGTGGACATGTTCAGCGACTCGAAGCAGGCCACGATTTCTGACATCCCGAAAACGTGACCCCAGTTTGCTGCGTCGCAGCGCGAGCGGGTGTTTTTCCGCATAGCACCAATCGTCGACGATAGGCGCATTCATTCGTGGTATTCGTGGTACGCGTGGTATTGTGCACAGTCCTCGCTAGGATCCGTAGCGAAGGTTACAAAACAGATGAGCGTAGCCGCAGCGATCTCGCCCGCACCTGCCCAGCGCCACATCGCACCCGAAGACGGTGCGCGGGCTGAACTTTATGCGCTGGTCAGTGCCCTGTTTTTCTCGCCTCCCGATTCCGCATTGCTTGCCGCCATCGTGAACAGCGATGCGGTGGACCCTGCGTCCGGCAGCGCGCTGGGCAATGCCTGGCGTGCGCTGCAGGCGGCGTGTTCCACGGCAGAGCCGGCGGCGGCCGCCCGTGAATTCGAGCAGGCCTTCGTCAGCGCGGGCCTCGCGCGGATTCCGCTGCACGCGACGTACTACACCGCAAAGGCAGGTGACCAGGCGCCGATGGTGCGGCTGCTGCATGCGCTCGCTGCACTGGGCATCGCGAAGCGCGCGCCCGTGGCGGAAACCGAGGACCACCTGTCGGCGCTGTGCGACGTGATGCGCCTCCTCATCGCCGGTGACCGCGCGCGGGCGCCGCAGCCCGTGGCCGTCCAGCAGGACTTTTTCGAGCACCAGATCGCACCCTGGTACGACACGCTGCGTACGGCGATCCACGCCGCCGGTGAATTTCCCCTCTACGCTGCCGCGGCTGACGTGATGGGCGAATTTTTCGACCTCGAACGCCAAAGTTTTACTATCGACGATTGACCCACGGAGGATGGCCATGCCCGCTGCAAATCCCAAGCGCAGGAAGTTTTTCGCCGCTGCCGCTGCCAGCAGCGCGGTGGCCGTCGGCGCGGCTGTCGTCGGCAAACCGGGCGCGCCGGCGCCCGCGAAAGAATCCAAGACCGCGGGCAAGGGCTACCGCGTCACCGAACACATCCGCAACTACTACCGCACCGCCAAGGTCTAGGCCGGGAGAACCGCATCATGCTGACCAGAAAACAGTCGGGTGAAACGAGGGCGCGGGGCCGTCTCGCGCAGAGTGTGTCCGGATTGCCGGGACACGGGATGGATCGCCGCACCTTCCTGCGGCGTTCGGGCCTGGCGGCGGGCGGTGCCGCAGCGCTGTCGCAACTCCCCCTGTCCATGATGGGTGAGGCCGAAGCCGCGGACGACGCGGCGCAGGCCAAAACGGAGACCAAACGCACCATCTGCACCCATTGCTCGGTGGGCTGCGCCATCGACGCCGTGGTGCAGAACGGCGTGTGGGTGCGCCAGGAACCGGTGTTCGATTCCCCCATCAACCTGGGCGCGCATTGCGCCAAGGGCGCGTCGATCCGCGAACACGGCATCGTCGCCCATTCCCGCCGCCTGAAG
>CAZXNF010000347.1:0-4546 GCA_964641785.1 uncultured Streptomycetaceae bacterium
CGGTCAGGCGCAGCGTCGAATCCATGCTCTGCCACAGCAGGTTCAGCGTCAGTCGCCGGTTCAGGGCCGCCAGTCCCAGCGCGCCGACTGCGCCCATCGCGCCGCCCTCCGTCGGCGTAGCGATGCCCAGCAGGATCGTGCCGAGCACGAGGAAGATCAGCACCAGCGAGGGGACCATGCCCCATAGCACGCGCCGGATAAGCGGCCAGCCGCGCTGCGTGCGCGCTTCCGGCGGCAGCGCCGGCATGTGCGCGGGCCTCAAGATCGAGACCAGGAAAATGAACCCGCAGAACAGCAGGATCTGCATGAGGGAGGGGCCGATCGCGCCGGCGTACATGTCGCCCACCGACTTGCCTAGCTGGTCCGCCAGCACGATCAGCACCAGCGACGGCGGAATGAGCTGCGTGATGGTGCCGGAGGCGGCGATGACGCCGGTCGCGAGGCGCATGTTGTAGCCGTAGCGCATCATCACGGGCAGGGAGATCAGGCCCATCGCGATCACCGACGCGGCCACCGTGCCCGTGATTGCGCCGAGCAGCGCGCCGACCAGGATGACCGCGTAGGCAAGGCCGCCGCGCACCGGACCGAACAGCTGGCCGGTGCCCTCCAGCAGATCCTCGGCGAGGCCGCAGCGCTCGAGGATGGCGCCCATGAAGGTGAAGAAAGGGATGGACAGCAGCAGATCGTTGGACACGATGCCGAACACGCGATCGGGCAGCGCCTGCAGCAGGGCGGGCGTGAAAAAACCGAGCTCGATGCCGATGAGCCCGAAAAACAGGCCGACCGCGCCGAGCGAGAAGGCCACCGGGTAGCCGATCAGCATGAACACGATCAGCCCGCCGAACATCAGCGGCGCCATGAGCTCGCGCGTGATCATTGCAGCGGCTTCTCGTAGGCGGCGTCGATCTTCGTGCGGCCGGTTAGCGCCGCCGCCCGCTTGATCACCTCGGACACGCCCTGCAGGGTCAGCAGCAGAAAGCCGAGCGGGATCATCAGCAGCGCCGGCCACTTGACGAGGCCCCCGGCGTTGCCCGAGGTCTCGCCGCTCGCGAAAGCGCCGGCGAGGGCCGGCCAGCCCAGCCAGCCAATGATCACCGTCATCGGCAGCAGGAAGAAGAGCGTGCCCAGCAGGTCCACCCACAGGCGGGTGCGTTCGCTGTAGCGGCCATAGAAAGCGTCCACGCGCACGTGTTCGTTCATCTTCAGCGTGTACGCGGCCCCCAGCATGACCATCGCCGCGAAGAGGTACCACTGGATTTCCAGCCAGGCGTTGGAACTGCGGGAAAACCCGTAGCGGATGAAGGCGTTGCCGGCGCTGATCAATACCGCGAGGAGCATGAGCCAGGCCGCGGCCTGGCCGATGAGCACGTTGACCCTGTCGATCAGCGCGGAGAGCTTGAGCAGGAAGTTCATGAGTGCATGCGCCGACAAGGCGGATGGCGTAAATGCCGCAGGCCGGAGTATGCAGCAAGTGCCCACGCGGGGCGCAGCCAGCCAGGCGCCGCGGCTATAATCAGCGGGTCATCGGGGAGTAGCCGACGCCCGCAGCGGTTCAGCATTCTGTTCCACGGTTGCGGGCGGGGACGCGTCAACATACTTGGCATGGCACTGCGAGTTGCAGAGGCTGTCCATGGCGCGTCCAGCCAGGATCTCGTATCCGGGCATGGCGAGACCGCTGGCGCGGGCTGCGCTCAGGGTTGGGCGGCGGCTCCGTGCCTGCGTCCTCGCCGCCCGACCCCCGGAGTCTCCCGATGGAAGCCCTGCTCATTTCCACGCTGGTCGTCGCCCTTGCCGAGATCGGCGACAAGACCCAGTTGTTGTCCCTGTTCCTCGCCGCCCGTCATCGCCGTCCCGGCGCGATCATCCTCGGCATTTTCGTGGCCACGCTCGTCAACCATGCGCTGGCGGGCCTGGCCGGCGCCTGGGTGCGCAGCGCGCTCGGGCCCGACCTGCTGCGCTGGCTCCTCGGCGGCTCGCTGATCATCATTGCGGCGTGGACGCTGAAGCCGGACCGCCTCGCTGAAGACCCGCGCCCCGCCGGCCGCTACGGGGTCTTCGCGATCACGGTGATCGCGTTCTTTCTCGCGGAAATGGGCGACAAGACGCAGGTAGCAACGGTTGTACTGGCGGCGCAGTACGCGCCGCTCGCCGCCGTGGTGGTGGGCACGACGCTGGGAATGATGCTGGCCAACGCGCCGGTGGTGCTGCTCGGCAGCCGGTTTGCCAGCCGCATCCCTTATCGCGCGGTCCGCTATGTCGCCGCGGCGCTGTTTGCGGTGCTCGGCGTGGCCACGCTGGCGGGAGTCGGCCAAGGGCCGGGCTAAGCTGAAAAGCAGGCAACAAAAAAGGGCAGCCGAGACTGCCCTTTTTACGGACGATCCGGTCATGCGGATCAGGCTTTGGCGGCGACCTTCTCGGCAGCCGGCTTCTTGGCGGCGGCGGGCTTGGCGGCGTAGCGCTGCTTGAACTTCTCCACGCGGCCTGCGGTGTCCACGATTTTCTGCTTGCCCGTATAGAACGGGTGGCAATCGGCGCAGACCTCGATGGCCAAGTTTTTACCCAGCGTAGACCGCGTCTGGAAGACGTTGCCGCAGCTGCAAGTCACTGTTATTTCTTGGTATTCCGGATGGATGCTGGCTTTCATGGCGGTTCTCTGCGAAGGCGAAAGGCGCGGATTATCCTCGAATTCCCCTAGAACAGCAACAAACGCTGCTGCCCGCGCCGCCAGTTCTCCATGAGGTCGCAGCAGGAGACGATTTCCCGCTCGCCCTGCTCCGGCGGGACCTGCTGCAGCCGGACGGCGCTGCCGTCGACCCGGAGGCGGATGAAGTAGACGACGTTGGCCTCCGTCTGCAGGGTCACGCTGGCGTTGGTGGGCCCGCCGATGCTGACCGCGCGCGGGCCCGGAAACTCGACCAGCTTGAAAAACGTGGTGGGCAGAATCTGCCCGAAGACGCGCTGGTCGATCAGGCCGGTGAACTGGTTCTGCGGCCCGAAGCGGTCATCCCGGTACACAAAGATGACGGCGGCATCCCTGCGTGCTTCGAAGCGCTGCGCCATCTCGTTGGCTTCCTCGGAAGCCTGCGGTGTCGCGGCGCAGCCGGCGAGCAGGGCGCAGGCGAGGGTGAAGAGGGGCGCAATCGCGCGGGCGTGCATGCTGCAGGCTCAGAAGGTGAAGGAGGTCTTGGGGGCGACCGGCGCGGGCGCCGGCGCGGCGGGCGGCTGCTTGACGATGTGCAGATCGTACAGCAGCAGCGTGCGGTGGAAGTTTGCTTCCGTCACGGGCTCGACCCCATGGAAGGACACCGACGTTTTCAGGAAGGCAAACATCGTGTTCGGCACGTACGGCATGGTCGTCATGCGCCGGAACCCCTCGAAGGGGTAGTGCGGTCCGCCCTCGCAGCGGAAATTCTCGTCCTTGGGCACATACATCGAGGTGCCAAGGTCAGGGCGGGCGTCGTCCTCGGGCAGATAGATCAGCACCGACAGGATCTTGCGCGGCGAATCCGTGTGCGGCCCCAGCGAATAGTTGGTGTGGTCGTAGACGAGCAGCGCTTCGTCGCGGAACTGCACGTTCGGCTCTTTCTCGAAGCGGCTGCGCAGCAGAGGTTCGAAGCGCGAAATGAGCAGCTGACCTAAGGCGCCGCGGAACAGCACGTCACTCAAGGCCATCCAGAATTCCCGGAGCGGGGAGGCGAGCTTGCCGATGGCCTCGGGCTGGATCGGCAGGATCCAGCGGTCCTTGTAGACGTCCGGTACGCCGCGCAGCTCGTGGATGGGGCGGAGGTGCTCGCCCGTCGGCAGGTGGGCGAGGATCTGTCGGTAAAAGTCCGGCGGAAAGACGTCCTGCACCAGCAGGTGTGGATAGGGATAGGTTCTGACCGGGGCGTTGCCGACCTGGTACAGCAGGTGCAGCTCCGCCGCCCGGGCTTCAGCGTCGAAAGACATATTCCGCGCATCCTTTGAAGGGGCCGCTCTTGCGCTCGGCCCGCGCGATCTGCGCGGGATCCCAGCGGAAGCCGCGGGTCTCGAGCGACTTTACCATTTCAATGTGGTCGGCCAGGTTCTGGTTGACCTCGATCAGCAGCGACTGGAGCCGCGGATCGGCGATGGTGCGTTCCGCGCCGGCGATCACCTTGGGCTCGAAGCCGTCGACGTCGATCTTGATGTGGGTCGGCTGCTGCACCACGCCCTGCGCGATGAGGTCGTCAAGCCGCACGGAGACGCAGCCCTGCGACCAGGCCGGCGTCATGGGCACATGATTGAAGTCGACTTTTTCCCCGAGCGAGTGGCACGACCCGCCCATCTCGAAAGCGGACAGGTGCAGTTCGCTCCATCCGCTGCGGTCGGAGAGGGCCGCACAGTAGGCCGAGACGCGGCCGCTCAGCTGGTTGCCGACGAGATTCCGGTTGAGGAGCGCGAAGTTCTGCGACTCGGGTTCGAACGCGAACACGCGTACGCCGCGCGTTTTGGCCGCCCACACGGTGTACATACCCACGTTCGCGCCGACATCCTGGTGGACATCGGCGCGAACGTGGGTATGTAC
>CAZXNF010000348.1:0-4545 GCA_964641785.1 uncultured Streptomycetaceae bacterium
CACTGCTGCAAGGGAGGGTGAAGATGGACTTCGTGGTGATGGGATTGCCCTCCCTAACCCTCCCCCGCGCTGCGCGCATGGGAGGGGATTTGCGAACAAATGGTTAAGTCAGTGCCATTCGACTCCGACACGAATGACATTCTGGCGCATCAGGGCTTTGCGATATTTTGCTGCTCCAGCCACTTCTGCTTCCATTGCTGTTTGGTGCCCCAGCGCTCGGGTTCAGCGGGCCGGTCGTAGTAGTAGGTGATGTACGGCCGGAAGGCTTCGTAGACACGCCGGAGATCGCCGATGGGCTCCTCGTGCACGTCGGACCTGAGATCGATATAGGGGTAGATCTTGGTGCCGTAGGAGACGAGCGCCGCCGACAGCTGCCCCCCGTTCTGCCCGCCCGCATCGCGGCCAGCCTCGATCGCCCGAAGCAGCCGCTCTTCGAGCGTTTCATCGGCGAGCGTGTTGTACGTCTCGACCATCGCGGTCACCGTTCGTTCGGAGGTGAGGTTATTGCCCAGGGCAACGAGATTCTTCTCCGTATGCGCGCCACACCATTTGTTGTCCCGCGCACCGGTGCGGGCAACCGCGTTGCCATCGAGGTCGATCACGGCGAGCTGGCGGTGCTCGATATTGGCATCGCTTGACTCCAGGTCCTTGAGGATCCTCGGCGCCGAGTAGCTCATCTTCAGCAGATGGGTCCCCAGATGGCCCAGGCGCGGCTCGGTGTACGCCATGGTGAGGACGACGCCGAAATTCGGCGCGAAATGGGGACAACGGCCGCCGACGGCAGGGGACAGCGTGGCGATGCCCACGCCGAACCGTCCTGTTTTCGTGCAGCGTGCGGCGATCGCGAAAGTCATGACCAACCTTTCCTGTGATGGTTACGCCTGAAAACGCGCCCTTTGGGGGCTATCCGGTTTACTGCGGCTGGATCTTCGCTGCCGCGACGATCTTCGCGCACTTCTCCATGTCCTGCTTCATGAATTCCGTGAGCTGCTCGGGCGTTCCACCGGGCACGTCGAGGCCGAGATCCACCAGCCTCTTGCGAACGTTCGGGTCTTTCACCGCTTTCTGCACTTCGGCATTCAGCTTCAGCACCAGTTCGCGGGGCATCTTGCCGGGGCCGAGCAGCGCGATGTAGCCGCCGAAGTCGTAACCGCGCACCCCGGTTTCGTCGAGCGTGGGCACGCCCGGCAAAGACTCGTTGCGACGGATCGATGACAGCGCGATCGCCCGCAGCCGGTCCGCCTTGATATACGGACCCGCGGTCGGCACCGGTGTGAACGTGAAGTCGAGCTGGCCGCTCAGCAGGTCGATGGTCGCCGGCGCACCGCCTTTGTACGGCACGTGGAAAAGATCGGTTCCCGTCATCATGGAGAACAATTCGGAAGACAGATGCTGGGTCGAGCCCAGCCCGGATGAACCGTAGGAGAGTTTCCCAGGGCGCGCTTTCGCGAGCGCGATGAAATCCCTGGTCGTGCGCGCCGGAACGCTCGGATGCACGACCAGCACATTCGGCTGGTGGGCGAGGAGCGCGATCGCGCTCAGATCCCGGAGGGGGTCGTAGGGCAGATTCGCGATCATGCTGAGGGCGCCGGACAAAGAGGCCTGCGCGCCGACCAGCAGCATGTAGCCATCGGTCGGTGCCTTCACCACGGCGAGGGTGGCGATCGTCGCCGAAGCCCCCGGGCGGTTCTCGACGATGAACGATTGGCCCATGGACTCGGTAAACGCCTGCGCGGTAATCCTGCCCACGGTATCGATGCTGCCGCCCGCCGGATAGCCGACGATCATGCGGACCGGCCGTATCGGATAGCCTTGTGCGTAGGAGACCGGGGACAGGAAAGCCGCCGCGCAGCACGTCAGCGACAGCACGAGCGTTCTGGTATCCGACAGTCGTAAGTGCATGTTGGTCTCCTGATCCAGGGCAGTAAAGAGGTGGGCCCGCGCGCTTGCATGGACATGATGCCCCATCCGTGCAAGCAGTACTTATACCCAATCGCGAGGTTTGAGAAACGCCAGCAACGCCGCCTCCGGCGTCCCCTGTTCCGGCTTCCAGTCGTAACGCCACGCCACCCGCGGCGGCATCGACATCAGGATCGATTCGGTGCGACCGCCCGACTGCAGGCCGAACAGCGTGCCGCGATCCCACACCAGGTTGAACTCCACGTAGCGGCCGCGCCGCACGGCCTGCCATTCGCGCTCGCGCTCGCCATAGGGCAGCGCGCGGCGGCGTTCGACGATGGGCGCGTAGGCCGACAGGAAATGGTCGCCGACATTCTGCATCAGCGCGAAGCAGGTGTCGAAATCCGGGGTATTGAGGTCGTCGTAGAAGATGCCGCCGATACCGCGCGGCTCGTTGCGGTGCTTGAGGAAGAAGTATTCGTCGCACCAGCGCTTGTACTTAGGATGCACGTCCGCGCCGAAGGGGGCCAGCGCATCGCGGCAAGCGACGTGGAAGTGGCGCGCATCTTCCTCGAAGCCGTAATAAGGTGTTAAGTCCATGCCGCCGCCGAACCACCACACCGGTTCCACCCCCGCCTTGGTGGCGATGAAGAAGCGCACGTTGAGATGAACGGTCGGCACATAGGGATTGCGCGGGTGCAGTACCAGGGACACGCCCATGGCCTCGAAGCTGCGGCCAGCGAGTTCCGGCCGCGCGTGCGTGGCCGAGGGCGGCATGCCGGTACCCAGCACATGCGAGAAGCCGACCCCTGCGCGCTCGAAGAAAGCGCCGTCCTCCAGGATGCGCGACGTCCCGCCGCCGCCTTCCGGCCGCGTCCACGCATCCGCGCCAAATCGCCCACCGTCGATGCGTTCAAGACCCTCGACGATGCGGGTCTGCAGACCGGTCAGATAGTCTTTGACGGCGGCGACGTCCATGGCGGTCAGGACCGGATAGCGCGGTAGCCGATGTCGCGGCGCAATTGCATGCCGTCGAAACGGATGCCGTCCGCCACCGCGTAGGCGCGCTTCTGCGCCATCTTCACGCTGTGGCCAAGTGCAGTGACGCACAGCACGCGCCCGCCGTTGGTGACGGCCTGGGTTCCCTGCAGGACGGTGCCGGCGTGAAACACGCGAAAGTCCTCGCCTGGCACCGGCAGTCCCGTGATCACATCACCCTTGCGCGGGTCGTCGGGATAGCCCGCCGCCGCCAGCACGATGCCCAGCGCCACCCGCGGGTCCCACACCGCCTCCGCCTTGTCGAGCGAGCCGGCCACCGCGTGGTCGATCAGCGCGTGCAGGTCGCTCTTCAGGCGCATGAGGATAGGCTGCGTTTCGGGATCGCCCAGGCGGCAGTTGAATTCGATCACCTTCACCGTGCCGCCCGGCAGGATCACCAGTCCCGCGTAGAGGAAGCCGACAAAGGGTGTGCCGTCCTTTTCCATGCCGGCAATCGCCGGCAGGATGACCTCGCGCATCGCCCGCGCGTGCACGGCGGGCGTGACCACCGGTGCGGGCGAATAGGCGCCCATGCCCCCGGTGTTGGGGCCCTCATCGCCGTCGCGCAGACGCTTGTGGTCCTGGCTGGTGGCAAGCGGCAGCACGTGGCGACCGTCGCTCATGACAATGAAGCTGGCTTCCTCGCCTTCCAGGAAGTCCTCGATGACGACGCGGGCGCCGGCCGCGCCCAGCTTGTTCGAGACCAGCATCATGTCCACGGCGTCGTGCGCGGCTTTGAGGTCCATCGCCACCACCACGCCTTTGCCGGCGGCGAGGCCGTCGGCCTTGATCACGATGGGCGCGCCGTGTGCGTCGAGGTAGCGGTGGGCCGCGGCGGCGTCGGTGAACGTTTCATACGCAGCCGTCGGGATGCCGTGGCGCTGCATGAACGCCTTGGCGAAATCCTTGGAGCTTTCGAGTTGCGCGGCCGCGCGTGACGGGCCGAAGATGCGCAGGCCCGCAGCCTGGAAGGCATCGACCACGCCTTCGGCCAGCGGCGCTTCCGGGCCGACGACGGTCAGCGCGATGGATTCCTTCTTCGCGTAGGCGATCAGGTCCGGGATCGCGGTAACCGCCACGTTCTCGACGCCCTCCTCACGCGCCGTGCCGGCGTTGCCGGGCGCGACGAACACCTTGGTCACGCGCGGCGACTGCGCCAGGCGCCAGGCGATGGCGTGCTCGCGTCCGCCCGAGCCGATGACGAGGAGCTTCATTGTGAAAGGCGAGAAGGCGAAAGAAGAAAGAGGAGAGAGGAAAGAAGGAGGCGCACACCTCTATCGTCTATCGTCTACCGTCTCTCGTCTGTCCTCGCTCTTCTCCATCAGTGCCGGAAATGCCGCACGCCCGTGAACACCATCGCGATGCCACGTTCGTCCGCGGCCGCGATCACGCTGTCGTCCCGCACGCTGCCGCCGGGCTGCACCACGGCCACCGCACCGGCATCGATGACCACATCGAGCCCGTCGCGGAAGGGGAAGAAGGCGTCGGACGCCACTACCGAACCGGCGAGCGTGAGGCCCGCGTTCTGCGCCTTGATCGAG
This sequence comes from uncultured Streptomycetaceae bacterium, assembly GCA_964641785.1. Taxonomy (GTDB): domain Bacteria; phylum Pseudomonadota; class Gammaproteobacteria; order Burkholderiales; family SG8-41; genus CAZXNF01. The sequence continues at coordinate 4,479 of CAZXNF010000348.1, forward strand.
GCGATGCGCGCGGAGTCGATGCGGCTCATCTGGCCCGCGCCGACGCCCAGCGTGCAGCCGTCCGCGC
>CAZXNF010000349.1:0-4500 GCA_964641785.1 uncultured Streptomycetaceae bacterium
GCCAGCTCAAGCCAGCTTTGCGTCGCCATCTCCATCCAGCCGAGCCCGTGGCCGAACATGGCCATCAGCGTAACGACCACCGTCAGCGGCAGCGTCCACCAGAAGCGGCGCCGGAAATCCGTCAGTTCCGGGTTTTCGCCCTCTTCCAGCGTGGGCATCTCGGGTTCCAGCGCCATGCCGCACTTGGGGCAGGTGCCGGGATGATCCTGGCGGATTTCCGGGTGCATCGGGCAGGTGTACATCGCGCCGGGCGGTGCGGGCGGTGCTTCCACCTTGGGAGCACCCGGCAGGTACTGCGCCGGATTCGCGATGAACTTCTCGCGGCAACGCGGATTGCAAAAGTACCAAGTCTGCCCGGCGTGCACGTGCTGGTGCTTGGACGCCGGCGTCACGGTCATGCCGCAGACGGGATCCTTCAGCGGCGCCGGAGCGGGAACAGGTGCGGCAGGCGCCAGGTATTTCTGCGGGTCCGCGGCGAACTTCGTTTTGCAGCCGGCCGAGCAGAAGTAGAAGGACTGTCCTGCGTGCACGTGTTGATGCTTCGACTCTGGCATCACCGTCATGCCGCAGACCGGGTCTTTCAACGGGGAGGCGTCGGTCGCCGGGGGCGCCGCGCAGCCGCCGTGCTGATGTTCATGTGCCATTTCAATTTCCTGTCAGGGTCCCTGGCGGGATTACTTGCTGCATCCATGACCGCCAGACATCACGGATGCGCGCCTTGCGCCGGCTCAGACCGGCCGGTCCTTGTCCCCGGGTCCATGGGGCTTGCGATGCCCATGTTCCGCATGGCCGCCGTGACCATGGAACAGGTGCATGAGGGGACAGGCCAGCAGGAGGGCATAGATCCAGAGGCCCGCCACATGGTCCCAGTGCTCACGCAAAAGATAGAACAGGCCGATCAACGCGACCATCAGACTCGCCGCGGCGAGCGGCGTCTTCCAGAAGGGCCGCTGCGGGGCCTCCGCTGCCGCGACGGAACCGGGCTGGTATTCCTGGGACATAAATTCCTCCTGTCTAGAATGGGAAGAAGCGATTACCGCGCCTACTTCGCCGCCGGCGCTGCGACCGCCTCGCGCTGCATCATCTGCTCCATCATCATCTGCATCATGTCCATGCGCTGCTCCATCATCCCCATGCGCGCTTCGGGCTTCATTCCGCCCGCTGCAGGTTTGCCGCCGCCCATCATGCCGTGCATCATGTTCATGCCTTCCTGCATGGACTTCTGGTGCTCGTCCATCAGCTTCCGGCGTTCTGCCGGATCTTTGGTCTCGCGGATGCGTTGCATCTGCCCCTGCATTTTCTGCATGAGGTCCATCTTCGGCGTCCCCGCTGCGGGCCGGCTGCTGGAAGCGGGATGGTGGGCATCTTGGCTCTCCGCCTTGCTTGGGCTGCCCTGAGCGGCAGCGGTGCCGCCAGCAAGGGTCAGTGCGAGTGCCGCAACCAGTGCGCGCGCGGGTTTCATATCATTTCTCCTTCGTGGAACTGCAGCATCCGGACGCCGGGATGGCGCCGGACGGAATCGTGACGCGGATTGTGCTGCCAACGGCGGGCGCCGGAGGGTTGGCGGCAGTGATTGCGGCGGCCGCAGCCGGGCTGCAACAGCAACGCTTGCGTCCGGCGGGCAGGTCACCTAGAGGGATTTCGACACTCATGAGGGCGCTCCTGTTAAAGGTACATCGGCAGCGTAAACTCCGTAGTCGAGTACGGAGTCAAGCCATGAGTGAAGCCCCCGCTACGCCCCCTCTCACGCTGTCCGCTCTGCGCGTTGGCGCCCTGGCGAGAGCCGCCGGGGTCAATGTGGAAACCATACGCTACTACCAGCAGCGGCGTCTGTTGCCGACCCCGCACAGGCCGCCGGGCGGGCAGCGCCTGTACCCGGCCGCCTACGTCGACCGGGTGCGCTTCATCAAGCGGGCGCAGGCGCTGGGATTCTCATTGGAGGACATCACCTCGCTGATGAAGCTCAACGACGGCGTGGACCACGTGCGGGCGCGGGCGACCGCCACCCACCGGCTGTCGGAAATCGAGGCACGCATCGCGGACCTCGCTGCGATGCGCGATACGCTCCGCACCCTCGTGCGCGACTGCGAGCAGGGCGGCGGCCTCAAGCCCTGCCCGATCATCCGCGTTTTTGGCCCGTCGCAGTAATACCGCCCGCTTAGCAGGGGATTTGGCCCGCAGTCTTTCTATTGCAACTTAAGCGCGTTGACGAAATAGTCCGCGCTCATCCCACCGCAGATTCAGGGCTTTTCGAGCGAATCCAACGCGGTCGCAATATTGACGTTGCCGCCCCGCGACATCTCCCTGTTCAGGTCCGGGCGATCGTGCCTGTATGAGAGCGCGAATTGGCTCGTCGGAGCCTTGCGGCCGATGTCTACTTGCCACTCATAGAGCCACGTTTATGCAGAAACGCGTCGAACTGAGCGATCTCCTTCTTCTGCGCGGCGATGATCGCTTTGGCCATCTTCTTCATCTGCGGATCCTTGCCGCTGGCCAGCTCGGCCTGGGCCATGTCGATGGCCCCCTGGTGATGCATGCGCATCATCATGGCGAAATCAACGTCCTGATCGCCCGACATCGACATCGAGGACATCTTGCCGCCCATGTCCTTCATCATGTCCTTCATATTCATGCCTTCACTGGACATTGCCGACGAAGCCGACATGGGTGCCTTCGGAGTCTGGGCATTCGCCATCGGTTGAATGACTGCCACGGTCAGCGCGGCGAGCGCCAGTCGAAGCGCGGTGAGCCGGGGGTTGGAGATCATCATGGTCGTTGTACCTCTGGTTAGGTGACTATTCACTCGGTGATGTGCCGGACTCGACCCGCTTTAGCGTACGCCAGTCAGATCGGAGAACCGCAAGCAAGCGCAGGATCATCGCCTGCGAGTCTGTACGCTCGCGCACAGATTACTCAGCAAGCTAGACGGGAGCGCGTAGTTCCGCTTATGCAGCGGGCTTTATGCAGGTTCTATCGATGGAAGGGATCAGTTTGTTCCCTCCACATCATCTGATTCCGTACGTTACTGCACAGAGCAGGCATCGCCCCGGGCGTAGAGTGCAATTCGACCTGAAATAGATCAACATCGCCAATAGCATGCGTCCCAAGATGTGAATCATGAGTACTAACGTAGCCATCGTGGGCATTTCCCAACAATCGCATCCCCCGCACCTGCCTAAGCGCGCGTATGCGGCAAGCATGTTGTTTGGTCGAGTGGCTGTTTTTTTGGGTTTCCGGGATCGCGCAATCTTGTTGCGCAACATCTCGCGATCTCTCTCACATTGCTCCTAGCATCAATGCAAGACCTACAGGTTGCTAGCCCTGCGATGGCCGCGAAAAAAGGACACGCCATCTGGTTCTGGGTCGTGGGCCTGGTCCTCATCGTTGCGTTCCTGGTGTTCTCCCCGACGTTTCACGGTTACGTCGAGCGGGCGACGAGCTGGGCCGAAGGAGTAATGAGGTCGCACAAGGTGGCCGGCGCTGTGGTCTTCTTTGTCATGTCGGCGCTCTCCGCGATGCTCGCCTTCGCGACGAGCACGGTGCTGGTCCCGCCCGCGAACGAAGTGTTCGGGAAAGCCGGGACGTTCCTGCTTCTATGGGGCGGCTGGCTGATGGGCGCCGTGGCAGCGTATGCGATCGGACGGCGCGCGCGTCCGCTGCTCGTCCGCTGGGGCTACGGGATAAAGCTCGAGGAGTACCAGCAATTCGTTTCGAAGAGGATGAAGTTCTGGGCCGTGCTGCTGCTATGCATCGCGGTGCCGTCGGAGATCCCGGGTTACCTTCTCGGCGGGATTCACTACTCGTTCACGAGATTTCTCGCCGCAATGGGCATCGCCGAAGGGATCTACGCGCTGGCCGTGATCATCGCGGCCGAAAGACTGCTCGACGCGAAGGCGGGTTCCCTCATCGCCATCGGCGCCGCCGTGATCGCGCTCGCCGTGGGCGCCGGCTTCCTCCTGCGAAAATTCAAGTAACGTAAATTGCGGAATCCAGCATTTCACGATCCGCTATGCGAACGGGCGATTTGCCTCGGGGTGGCGGGCGCGTCGTCGTGGAAGCGCACGCAGGTACCCGTCTTCTGCAGATCTTCAGCGATCCGAGGCAGAGGGCGCCAGCCCCCTGATGGCGGTTGGCGCGCCGGATGCTCTCGGCAATGCGCTGTTTCTGAAAGCCGCCCGGGTCAGTAGCCGCCGGGGTCAATGTGGAAACCATACGCTACTACTACCAGCAGCGGCGGCGGCGTCTGTTGCCGACCCCGCACAGGCCGCCGGGCGGGCAGCGCCTCTACCCGGGGGCGTTCGTCGACCGTGTGCGCTTCATCAAGCGGGCACAGGCCCTGGGATTCTCGCTGGAGGACTGGAGGACATCACCTCGCTGATGCAGCTCAACGACGGCGTCGACCACCTGCAGGCGCGCGCCACTGCCACCCACCGGCTGTCGGAAATCGAGGCACGCATCGCGGACCTCGCTGCGATGCGCGATGCGCTCCGCGCCCTCGTG
>CAZXNF010000350.1:0-4486 GCA_964641785.1 uncultured Streptomycetaceae bacterium
GAGGCCCATGCAGCGATCCAAAGTGGAAGGGGTACGAGGTACAACAAGAATGCCAGGCCCGCCACCACTACTACGAGTAATCCCAAGCCGCCGGTTAGGCCGGTTCCGATTTCGATCATTTGTTACTCCTTTGCGTTGATGTGCGGTACTCGCCGCACGACGATTCGGTTGCCGTCCACCTGCGTCACCTCGACGATCTGGCCGGCATCAATCAATTCCCCGTCAGACACGACATCCACGCGTTTGCCCTCGATCTCGGCGATGCCGGCCGGCCGCAGCGGGGAAGATGCTTGTCCTTTCTTTCCCAGCCAGCTCCTGTCGCTATCCGGCGCCGAGCCGGACAGGTGACCCGAGCCGAGCCCGGTCCCCAGAAGCAGCCGTCGCCCGAAAGGCAGATGCGGCAGGAAGCGCAGGAGGACCAGACTCGCAATCAATGTGATCAGCAGCGAAAACACCACGCGCCCCGTAGCCTTGAGGATGACCTCCGACGTGTCACCGGCCCCTACCAGGCTCAGGATGAGGCCGGCGAGGATGGCGAGGATCCCCAGAACCCCGGCAATGCCGAAACCCGGAATGACGAAAATCTCCACGGCGAGCAAGATGATGCCGGCCCCCGCAAGAAGTAACTCCTCCCAGCCGGCCAGTTGGACCAGCCAGTGGCCCCAGAAGAAAAGCCCCAGACTCGCGATACCCGCGCCGCCGGCGACGCCGAAGTCGCCCGTCCGGAGACCAACGATGATCCCGAGCATGCCGATGGTCATGAGCAGGGAACTGACCACCGGGTGGGTCAGAAAGCGAACCAGATGCTCCGCCCAGTTGGGCGACGCCCGCCGGATCTCCGCGCCTCCAAGTCCCAACTGCTGCAGCGCGCTCTCCAGGGTATCGGCGCGAATATCGGCGAGCTTGTGCTTCAGGGCTTCCTCGGTCGTCAGCGTGAGGAGCTTGCCTTTCTCAATGACACCGGGAATCTCCACGTCCGCGTCCACCATCGCCTCTGCAATGAGGAGCGGCCGCTTGCGACTCTCGGCGGTGGCGCGGAACTCCTTCCTGACATAGGAAACCGTTTTCTCCGACACCGGCTGTGCGGCTGCGCCGGGCTGACCCGCTTGCACCGGCGTCGCGGCGCCGATGGTTCCGCCCCCGCCCATGACAATGGTCTCGGCAGCGAGGCCGATCAGCGCGCCGGCCGAGATGGCGCGCTTGTTCACGAATGCGACCGTCCGCACGCGTGCGTTCAGCAGCGCATCGCGGATCTGCACCGCCGCATCGACGCGTCCGCCGAAAGTGTTGATGTCCAGGATGACAGCGGCCGCGCTCGCCTCTGCCGCTTCGTTTAGGACGCGCTGGACGAACGGCGCCAGTCCGAGATCGATCATGCCCTCGATGGGCACTACATAGACGATCGCCACCTGCTTCTCCTGGGCGACGGCGGGAGCGAGCGTCCCGAGCAACCCCAGAGCAACAAGGAGCAGCTTCCCCGCCCACTTCATCACGTTCACGATGACTCCCGTTCAACCGGCATCGCAGGTTCGATTCGCACATGAATCCGATCTGGCATTGAAGTTCGTCTAGCACGGTCAGTGGTTCCAAACTGCCCCGGCTCAGGCTTGCTCCGTGGAGGTGTACGCCTGCTCTTTCTTCTTGCGCAGCGCCGGGGCGACCATGAAGATGATCAGCAGGAGCGTGACGATCATGAACGACAGGCTGATCGGCCGGGTGAAGAACACCGTTGGATCGCCGCGCGAGATCAGCATGGCGCGCCGCAGGTTCTCCTCCATCAGCGGTCCCAGCACGAATCCCAGGATCAGCGGGGCCGGCTCGCAGCCCAGCTTGATGAACAGGTAGCCCACGATGCCCAGTGCCGCGGCGAGGTAGATGTCCATCGAGCTGTTGTTGATGCTGTAATTGCCGACGCAAACGAACATGAGGATCGACGGGAACAGCCAGCGGTACGGGACCTTGAGCAGTTTCACCCACATGCCGACCAGCGGCAGATTGAGCACGATCAGCATCAGGTTGCCGATCCACATGCTGGCGATGAGACCCCAGAACAGTTCGGGTTTCTGCGTCATGACCTGCGGGCCGGGCGCAATGCCCTGAATCGTCATCGCGCCCAGCATCAGCGCCATCACTGCGCTGCCGGGAATGCCCAGGGTCAGCGTCGGAATGAAGGCGGTTTGCGCCGCCGCGTTATTCGCCGCTTCGGGCGCGGCCACGCCCTCGATCGCGCCCTTGCCGAAGCGCGTGGGGTCCTTGGCGATTTTTTTCTCGAGCATGTACGCCGAGAACGCCGCAATGGCCGGACCGGTGCCCGGCAGCGCGCCGAAGAAGGACCCGATCGCCGTGCCCCGCGCGATCGCGGGAGCCGATGCCTTGAGATCGGCGCGCGTAGGCATAATATTGGTGACCTTGGACGTGAACACTTCGCGCTTCTCCGCGCTCTCCAGCTGTTTCACGATCTCGGCCACCGCGAACAGCGCAACGGCCACGATCGTAAAGCCGATGCCGTCGGACAGTTCGGGAACGCCGAAGGTGAAGCGCGCCATGCCGGAGTTCACATCGGTGCCAACGATGCCGAGCAGCAGCCCGAGCACCACCATCGACAGCGCCTTGACCATGTCGCCGTGCGCCAGCAGCGCCGCCGCCACCAGGCCCATCAACATGAGGGAGAAATACTCGGCCGCGCCGAATTTGAATGCCAACTCGGCGATCGGCGGACCGAACAAGCCGATGAGCAAGGTGCCGACGCAGCCGGCCGCAAAGGAGCTGATCGCGGCAATCGCCAGCGCCGGCCCCGCACGCCCCTGCCGCGCCATCTGGTAGCCGTCCAGGCAGGTCACCACCGACGCGGCCTCACCCGGGAGGTTGACCAGAATCGACGTGGTTGAACCGCCATACTGTGCGCCGTAATAGATCCCGGCCAGCATGATGAGTGAAGGGATCGGCGGCAGACTGAAGGTGATCGGCAGGAGCATCGCGATCGTGACGAGGGGGCCGATCCCCGGCAGCACGCCGATCAGCGTGCCGACGAACACGCCGATAAAGCAGTAGAGGAGATTCTGCAGCGAGAACGCTACCGTGAAACCGAGAACGAGATTGTCGAATAGGTCCATGTTCAGCTCCACCAGAAGAGACGGTACGGCAGCCCGAGCCCGTAAATGAAAATACCCCACGCGGCGACCGTCATGACCGAAGCGAGAATCAACACCTCCTTGAACTTGAATTCATGACCACCGAGGGCGCTGATGAAGAACAGCGCGAAGAGCGCCGGCACCATGCCCAGGCGTTCCATGATGAATCCGAAGGCGACGAGGCCCAGGGTGACCAGGACGAGCGGCCGGATTCCCCACGCGCCCTCGATCTTTTCACCCTTGATCAGGCCGCGGACCATGACGTACAGCCCGAAGGCGATCATGATGCCGCTGAGCACCCTGGGGAAATAGCCGGGCCCCATGCGCACGGCTGAGCCCATCGGAAAGTTCTGGGCCACGACCATCGCGAAGACTCCGATGGCGATGAACAACAGCCCCGCAAAAAAATCCTTGTTACTGCGTAAATCGATGTTCACAACGACACTCCTCTCGTTTCCGGTATGCGAACGTTCCAGCGGGGTTCTCCGACCCGTCCGCCGGCACGTGCGGTAGATGCATCCTCAAGCGCATTGATCCAGACTCGCGCCGCCCACGCCTTGCGCAATGCGCCGGCCACCGAGTCGTTGCAGCCTTCGTTCGCTGTTTGTGACGCGCGGCATCTGCAGCCGTTTGGTAAACAGGGTGTGTCCGGGAACCTCGCCTGACTGCCGAGACCCCACCCCCGATGACTGCACTGCCCGTAGCGGGTTAATGCTTGTTCCGCAGTTCCACCCCCATGACGGGTCAGCAACATAGCGCCGGCCTGGGTTCGTGACTATTCGGATATAGCGTCGGATCGTTTCGGGAAAACCGAAGTGTCGACGCGCCCCGGCTGCTGGCGACGAACCACCAGACGGTGTTTCCTGCCTTTTCACTGGACGAGCGACTCGCGCACGGCGCGGCCCCTGCACCGGCTTCTGAACCGCCTCCAGCACATCGCGCGCGACGAGGCCGATGGCCGCAGCGCGCGTGAAAGGCGGGGGCCTGTTGGCCTTGTTCGCCGAAATCACAGTGTTGACGAGTCGCACGACGTTGTCGCCCGCGCGGAAACGCGCCTCCCTGTCATCGCTGGCGATCAGGATGAACAGGCCCACACCGGCGTCACCGCCAGCCCCAGCCACGCGAGCCCTCCCGGAAGACCGGTCTTGACTGTGGTCATTCGTTACTCCCGTTTCATGGTGATGGGTTGATCGGGGGGTCCGCCGGCGCCACGAACGTCGCGGCGTCGGCTTCAGGGTCGGGGGAGCCACGATTCTGGAGCGCGTTGTAGCGCGCCAGACGGCGCATGACGCTGCGCCCCGCGCGGTCGGCGGCGCGGTCGATGGCGAGGTAAAGACCAGGCTCGATGTCTTCGA
>CAZXNF010000351.1:0-4479 GCA_964641785.1 uncultured Streptomycetaceae bacterium
GGAATGACGGAAGTATAGTTTTTCAGAGCTTCCTTAAGTCAGTGCCATTCCCTCCAGCAACCTCAATGCGACATTACGAGCTTTCACAACATCGCAGTCCGCAACCTCGACATCGGAAGCGCCCCCTCTCATGACCCGTTTCGTTTTCTGCCTCGCCTTGCTTTGCCCCCTATTCGCCCCCGCCGCCGACCTCGTCATCGGCCGCGCTTCCGAGCATTCCTCCATCGATCCGCTGTTCTCCCGCTCCGGGACGAACTACAGCACCTCCGGCCAGATGTTCGAGCGGCTGGTGATGAACGATGCCAACAACCAGCTCCAGCCCGCGCTCGCCGTGTCGTGGCGTGTGCTGGACCCCACGACATGGGAGCTCAAGCTGCGCGACAAGGTGAAGTTCCATGATGGCAGCGACTTCACCGCCGAGGACGTGGTGTTCTCCTTCGAGCGCGCGCGCAACGTGCCGAACAGCCCGGCCTCCTTTGCGGGCGCGCTGGCGAGCATCGTCAACATGCGCGCGCTGGGCCCGCTGACGGTGCAGGTGAAGACCGCCACGCCGGTGCCGTCGCTGATCGAGCAGATCGGGCGGGTCTTCATCCAGTCGAAGAAGAGCGCCACCGGCCTGACAACCGCCGACTTCAACGCCGGCAAGGGCATGATCGGCACCGGCCCCTACCGGTTCGTGGAGTGGAAGCCGGGGCAGCACCTGATGCTGAAGCGCAACGCGGACTACTGGGGCCCCAAGCCGGATTTCGAGAACGTCACCATCCGCTTCATTCCCAAGGACGCCGCGCGGCTGGCCGCGCTGCTGGCGGGCGACGTGGACCTGATCGACGAAGTCGCGCCGGACGGCGCGCAGCAGTTGAAGAGCAACGCCAGGCTGCAGGTGTTTTCCATCGCGTCCACGCGGCTCATCTACCTCGCGCTCGATTCCGACCGCGAGGTGAGCCCCTTCGTGACGGACGTCAACGGCAAACCGCTCGACCGTAACCCGTTGAAGGATGCCCGCGTGCGGCGCGCGATTTCGCTGATGATCGACCGCGCGCTGATCGTGGACCGGCTGCTGGACGGCTCCGGCGAGCCGGCGGGGCAGATGGTGCCCAAGGGCATGGGCGGCCACGACCCGACGCTGACGCCGCCGAAACAGGATGTTGCCGCGGCGAAGAAGCTGCTGGCGGAGGCGGGTTGGCCCAACGGCTTCGGCCTCACGCTGCACACCTCGGCCGACCGCTTCGCGCGCGACGCCGACCTCGGCCAGGCAATCGGCCAGATGCTGGCGCGCGGCGGCATCAAGATCAACAACGTGTACGCGCTGCCCTACAACGTCTACGCCTCGGCGGCGACCCGGCGCGACTACAGCGCCTTCATCTTCAGCTTCGGCACCACCACGCCGGATTCCACCATCGGCCTGATGAACGTGCTTTCGACCTACGACAAGGAGGCGGGGCTGGGCGTGTTCAACCGTTCGCGCTACTCGAACCCGCAGTTCGACGCGGCGCTCAAGCGCGCGATGGCGGAGTTCAACGATGCCAAGCGCAACGCGGGCCTGCAGGAGGCCACGCGCATCGCCTTCAACGATGTGGGCGTCGTGCCGCTGTTCTGGCCGATCATGCACTGGGCCGCGAAAAAGGGCGTTGTGTACGAAGCCCGGCGCGACGAGTCCACGCTCGCGCAGAAGGCGCGGCTGGCGAAGTAAGGCTCTTCGCGGCTACAGCAGATCAGGACGTTGGCTCCGTAGCCAGGCTTTGACCCGTGCGTTCAGTTCCCCGGCGAGCGCGGCAATGTCATCCGCCTCGGCTGCCGACACATTGATCAGACCCGCGTATTCCGACGCGTTGCGTTTGTCGTGATATTTGTCGAGCGTCAGCCATAGGGACGCAGGCGCGCTCACGGTATGCTGGAGTGACTGGAACACGATCCGCCGGTGGCCGGGACCCTGTGCCGGTCGATAGCCGTTCGCGCGTAGCGCCGTCAGCGCCAGTGCATGCACGGCATCGTAGGCCAGCTTGAAGCGGCTCGCCGCGCTCAGCGCGGGTTGACCGCAATCGCGCAGGTAGTCCGATGCGCCATTGAGGAAGCCCGCGATTTCCTGCTTCGACGCCGGCTCGGCCTTGAGCGAGCCTACCCGCTCAAGGTTTTGCAGGTTCGGGTTTGGTGAGGAGGGCAAGATCTTGCTCCGTGCCGATCAACATGATCTTTCTTCCGGCAACCACGCTGGACAGGAAGTGGTCCGCTTTGTGCAGCTTGTCCGCGAATTCCCGTTCGCCGTACAGGCTCGGGGCGATCTCGCGTTTCAGCCGCGTTTGCGCCTGGCCGATGTGATCAGCGATTTCCGAGAGGCGCAGGTCTCCCACCAGCATCAAGTCGATGTCGCTGTGGGCGGTATCCTCGTTGCGCGCGACCGAGCCATAGATGAAGGCGAACTGCAGGCGTTCCCGGCACGGCTCCAAGGCCTCGCGGACGATATCGGCGACGCCGAAGGTCTTGGTAATGATGCTGCGCAAGTCATGGTAAATCGCAGCCTTGGGATTGGCGCAAAAATAAACTTGGCGCCCGCGTTGCTCTCGAAGGATCAGCCCGGATTCGGTCAGGCGTTTGAGTTCGAGTTGCACCTGGCTGACACTGCCGCCCACGTGCTTCACCAGTTCGTTCAGATAGTGATCGCGGCCAGCGTGCCCGAACAAGAGCGCCAGGAGTTCGCGCCGGGTTTTTCCGAACAGAGCCAGCGCGGGCGGAAGAGGGCGTCGTGTCGTGGCGGTGAGGGGTTTACGCTTCATTTTCGATCACACTGAAATTCAGGATGAATATACCGATTTTCAGTATTACGAGCAAACGGACCTGCGCTGCCGCCACCGCCTAATGGCGATCAGCACGAAGTGCGCCGCCAGCACGGCCGCAAGCGCTCCCGCGAAACCGATGGCGATACCGTACGCCGGCAGCAGCAAGGCCAGCACGTAGAAGAACACCGCAAACGGCAGCAGCCCCAGCAGACAGCCGCGCAGTAGCGACAGCGTGGCGTCTTGCCCGTGCAGCGCGCGCGTGAAGGCGGGCAGCACCGACCCGCCGATCGGAAAGCTCAGCAGCGCTCCCGAGACCCGCGGGCCGAAGGTTTGCGCGCCGAGCGCGATGATCACCGTGATGGCGAAGGCCGCCGCCATGCGCAGGGCGATTTCGCTGTTGGGGATGACGGCCACGTTCACCGGGCGGACCGGCCGCGGCAGCAGCAGCAGCGCGCCGCCGAATCCCGCGCAGGCCACGAGCAAGCCCTGCCAGGCGTTTGCGGGCACCGCCGTCAGCGGCGTCACCACGAGGGCAAACACCGCCCAGCCGCCGAACAGGCTGGCGGCCCAGCCCGCGCGCCGGGCGATCAAGCCGAACGCCAGTAGGTAGGCGGCGAGCGCCGGCAGGGTGATCAGCGTCGCGCGCGCCGTCTCGGCGGTGAAGTCCGCGCCGAGGTCGAGCGCCATGAAGAACAGGATGGGGCCGGCGATGATCGGCACCGCCGACAGCAGGCCGGAGACGCGGTGTCCCCAGCGTCGTGCCGCCAGGCTGACGAGCAGGACGAGGACGGGGACGAGTGCGAGTTTGAGAAGAAGCATGGACTTTTATCGCCGTCATTCTCGCGCAGGCGGGAATCCATTTTCTAACGCCCAATGGATTCCCGCCTGCGCGGGAATGACGAAGCTAAGTCTTGTTAAGCGAGCCAGGGCATCTGCTTCGCGTATTCGCGCTCGAAGCGCTCGATCTCCGGCAGGTTCTGCAGCACGAGGCCGATGTCGTCCAGGCCGTTGAGCAACCGCTCGCGGGCATTCGGATCGATCTCGAACTGGTGCACCGTGCCGTCCGGCGCCGTCACCGTCTGCGCTTCGAGGTCGATGGCGATCTGCGCGCCGGGTTTGGCGTGGAGCTGCTGGCGCAGACCCTCCACGATCGCATCCGGCAGGATCACGGGCAGCATGCCGTTCTGCAGCTCGTTGCCGTAATGGATGTCGCCGAAGGACGGCGCGATCACCGCGCGGATGCCGTAGTCGTACATCACGTACACCGCCGCTTCGCGCGAGGAGCCGCAGCCGAAGTTCCCGCCGGCGACGATGATCTTCGCGGCGCGGTAGGGCGCCTGATTCAGTACGAATTCCGGCCGTTCCTTGCCGTCCGCGTCGAAGCGCATGTCGTGAAAGGCCAGCTTCGAATAGTCCGGCCCGCGCAGCTTGCGCAGGAAGCGGGCGGGGAAGATCCGGTCGGTGTCGATGTTCGCCAGATCGATCGGAGCCGCGATGGCCTTGAGCTTGGTGAAAGCTTGCATGTCAGGCTCCCATCATCGCACGTACGTCGGTGAGCCTGCCGGTCACCGCCGCCGCCGCCGCCATCGCGGGGCTCACGAGATGGGTGCGCGCCCCCTTGCCCTGGCGACCTTCGAAGTTGCGGTTGGAGGTGGACGCGCAGCGTTCGCCGGCCGGCACGGTGTCGCCGTTCATCGCAGCGCAG
>CAZXNF010000352.1:0-4473 GCA_964641785.1 uncultured Streptomycetaceae bacterium
GCTTCAATGAGGCCGCGGCTTTTCGCCGCGGATAACCGCACCCCTGAATTTACCAATGAGTGCCTGGACTTACAGGTGGCGCTGCGAGAGCTTAGCCTGCTGGCGAGCAGGGCGAGCGCTGTTTCGCTCGTCGCGAGCAGATTCGTGGAAAAAAACTCTGTATTTTCAAAGAGCAACAGGCTGCGAGCGCTCAGTGCGACGGGCTGCTGCACAAGACCTCTCGCGCCGGTGCGGCAAATCAAACGATAACAGGTTCCCGCACCACCGGTGAAAACGACTTGCCCAAGCTTACCACCCGGGGTACGACGTGATCGGCGGGCCCTATATCGAGCAGCACCAAATGGTCGTCCTGATGATGGATGATCCCGTCCAGCAAGGCAATCAGCTCGGCGTGGCGCTGGGCAGTCAGACGGCACTGAAAGACGGACAACTGGAGCCATTCGCCGTAGCCGTTCATGAGCCTGAAAACCCGCCGCCAGCGCTTGACGTCGCTGATGTCATAGACAACCAGGTAAAGATGCTCGTCATTGCGCATGATCATCTCGTCGTGAAGTTTGGATATTCCGCGATCTCGCCGAGCAGATGCCTTGCGAGCAATCGGGCCTGGAGTTCGAGCAGCCTGCGATAACTCAATTTGTAGCCGAAGGCTGGGTGCGTGACCTCCTGGGCGAGACGGCGCTCGAAGGTTCCGATGAAGCGCTTGCGCCCGTCTGGCGTCAGCGCGACGCTGCCGGCGGCGCTGATGAAGTCCGTCGGCCGTACTTCGCCATTGTTGATCGCCTGGATGACGCTCGAATCCGCGATCAAGGGCCGGAAAGGCTCCATCAGATCGAGCGCGAGCGCCGGCCGGCCGTAGCGCGGCTGATGGTAAAAGCCGCGATAGGGGTCGAAGCCGACCGCCGTAAGCGTCACGGTCCACGTCCGCACGAGCAGCGAATAGGCGTACGACAGCAATGCGTTTACCGGATCGGTGGGCGGTCGCCGGTTGCGCGTCGTGAAGTCGAAGGCCAGCGACCTCGCATCGCCCTCACGGTTGAGCATGGCGGCAAAATGCCGGAAATAGCGGCCCGCCGCCTGTCCCTCGGCGCCCAGCAGCTCCGGCAGGTTGGGCGCTCGCTGGGCGTGGCGCACGTCCTGCTGGAAGGCCTCGATGAGTTCATCCGTGCTTTCTTCCTGCTTCCAGTTCCGGCGCAGCAGGGTACGCTGGTTCTGTATCTTGGCCACGGTAAAGCTTTTCGCGAGCCGCAGGCAGGCGGCGGCGTCGAAGCTTGCGCGGTACTGGGCGGCGCGGATCTCGACGTTCTTGTGTCCCGTGCCGATGGTGTGGCCGAGAAACCAGCCGCCGAACGAGTGCCACGAAATCGGTATTTCCCGCGCCATCAGTTCATGCAGCGCCGGCGTGGTCACGTAAACGTTTCCCATCAGCACGAGTTGCGAAACGTCGATCAGGCGCGCCGTCTGGGCGAGTTTGTCCTCGACCGTGATTTCCAGCGTATCGCCTTTCTTGGCGACCTTGGCGCTGCGCGCCTGCACGTACACCGGCAGCGCTTCCTCGCGCGCGACGGCGAGCGGCCGCGGCGGGGCTTGTTCTCGCCGGAAGAAATTCACCTCGTCCGGCAGGCAGATGCCGACCAGCGAGCAGCGCGGGCATTTCGGGCTGTCCTCCAGCGGGGCTGGGATGCGGCCGCCGGCCGCGATGAGCCGCAGCCCATCGATGGCGTTCTTCGTTTGCAGGCGGAGTTCCTCGTCGAAGACGACGCGCACGCGCTCGCGGCTCTCGACGAAGTACAGCACGCCTTCGCCGCATTCGTAGCCGTGCTCTTCCAGGATCAGGCCCTGCACGCAGAGCTGCACGCGCTCCGGGTCGTAAGCGCCCTGCGGCACGTGCGGGCGCTTGCCCCGCTTGTAGTCGACCGGAGTGACGTGCTTGCCTTCGCCTTCGACCAGATCCATCTTGGCAATCAGGCCGAGGCGGCTGGACGAGAGCGTGATCGACCGCGCGTGGAAGCGCTCGGGTTCCAGCGCCGCCGGGTCCGGCAGGTCGCCGCCCGGCCGGTCCACGCGGCGGTGCGCGTGACGGCCCTCGACGGTATCCGCCGATTCGGCCCATTCGCCCTGCACCCATTCGAGGTAGGCGAGCCGCGCGCAGTACTGGTACTCGTTGACCATGCGCGCCGGCAGCAGCGGCAGATCAGCGGACAGTTCGGGAAAAGCCAACGAGAGTTCGTGTTGCTCGGGCATGGCGGGCGAATTCGGGGCACCTTGTGAATCGAGTTCGGTTTGTTAATGCATTGCACGAGCTGTTGGGAAACCGGCGAATCACCTGCCGGAAACACAACGCAACTATCTTAACGGCAAGAGCCGCACGCGTGACCTTGTATCGTCAACAACGATCAATGCGCCGGCTTCAAGCTCCGATTCGAAGCGGCGAAGCGCGCCGGTTAGCACGTCTTGGAACCGTGTGGACATCACATCTTGCGTGCGGACCTGGATGACGCTGGGGGACTTGGTGCCCGTCGCCGCCAGGATCGCGGTGAAATCAAGGTCATGAGTAAGGACAACGTAGCCGTTGTTCCTGGCGTAATGCAGTATCACCCGGTCCGGGGCCGCGGGTTCGGCCATGGTTGACCAATGCACGGCCTCCCAACCCTGCTTGACGAGAATCTCACGCCAATCGGGCGAGATATTCATGTCGATCAGGATTTTCAAGCACGCCCCAGGGGAATCTCTATTTCCTCGGCGCGCCAGGCTGCATAGGAGAGCGCCTCCCGCACATCCGCTTGGACGAGGTACGGGTAGGCTTTCAGGATTTCTTCCTCCGTGCGGCCGGTGGCGAGCAGGCCAACAATCGTGCCGACCGTTACACGCAGGCCACGAATGCAGGGCTTGCCGCCCATCACGGCAGGATCGAGCGTGATTCTTCGCAGTTCATTCATTTGCGACTCCGGTTGGCCAAGCTGCCGCCAGACAGCATGTGAATGCATGGCGCAAGGTTCCGGCCACGCGCGTTGCGATTCATTCTACGCCCGAATCTACGCTCGAATCCCGCTCGTCTCGCCGCCTGACTGCACCAGCGCAACGACGCGCCAACGCAAGGAAGGCCGCAATCGAGGGCGCTCCATGACTAAAACGCATGCACACCTTCAACCAAGTCCTGGCAGCGCCGCGCACTAGAATTCGTAACCCATTGTGGACCAATAACGCCAGTCCTCCACTGCCTCCCGGGTCTCGCCGCTGGCGCCGATCGCTTCCAATTGAGACAGCGGCACGCCGAGCGTGCGGGCGGAGTATCGCACCAGCACGAATACGTCGCGCATGCAGTCATCGGCTGGCGCCATGCCGATCACTTCGACCGCTTCGCCTTCGATCAACGGGGAGATCGCTCGGTGCAGGGCGCAGCGCGCTTGGAAAGGAAACTCGAGCTTGTCTTCAAGATAACAGTGCCAGCCCATTGCGCGCTCGTCGGAGGTGTAGGCATCGACGACGATCTCGTCGATGATGCGCTGTTCGCGGACGCGGCTAGGTTTCGGCCTGGGCATCGGTGGCGGGACGGAATAGACCGAGGCCGAAGTGGCAGGCGAAGCCAAGGGCGAGGGGGCCGCGGACGGGAGCGGCGAAGCGGACTTCCAGCAGACGGCCGAGGGTGTCGGGCTGCGTCAAGCCGCGCTTGCGGCGGAAGCGGTGGAAGTGCAAAGGGCGGAGCGCGCGACCGCCGTACAGAATCGAGGGCAGTTCGCGAAATCCCACGATGTCCGGCAGGCCTGAGCCGCGCGCGCTCCATTCACGCCGAAGCTGCCCGAGGATGGCTGCGGCGGCGGCTTCCGGCGTGCGCATTTCCGCCTTCTTGAGGTGCCACGGGTACAGGTAGGGCGTTGCGCTTCGCCATAGCGCACTTTCACCGGTCAGGGATGTAACCCTGTCGAACAGCGAGGCAGTACCGATTCCTTCCAGCATCAGCCTTAGCGGCTCGCCTTCGCCGCGTGTGATCTGCTGGAGGGCTGTCAGTACGCGCACGGCCTCGGCGCTTAAACCGCCCGGCGCGTGCACGAGCACATGTTCGATCTCGCCGCGCTGGTTTGGTTCGGGCAGCCAGAAGGCATGCGCGTGACGGTTGTGCTCGCCCAAGTCATGCCCGGAAAGTATGGCGGGCAGGGCATCGGGTCCAAGCAGACGCTTGGCGCGGCCCATCGCGGCAGCGCGCAGGGCCTCACCGATGCGTACCGTGTCTTCGATGCGCGGAAGAGGTTTGCCGTAGAGCACGAAGCGTGCAGTGGAGATGGTCGTATTCGGCCTGATGACCGCCGGCTTGCGGACGACCTTCGTTGCGGTGGTCTTGAGCGCGTGCAGTGGCCGGCGGTAGCTGACGATTCGCGCACAGGGCGGCGCGCTCCAGCCGGCGGCCTGGAGTTCGCCGGTTTCCACACCAATGGCGTTCAGCCAATCGTCGGGAAGGGTGGTCAGCAGCTTCTTCTG
>CAZXNF010000353.1:0-4465 GCA_964641785.1 uncultured Streptomycetaceae bacterium
AGCTCGTCGCCCGCGCTTCCGAGGCCAGCAGATCGTAGGCGCTCGGATCGCGCCGTACGCCTCCGCGCTGGCGCTGATGGTGGCGCCCGAAGCGGCCTGCCAGAACCTGCAACGGCTCGCGGCCGAAGGCCTTGAAGGGGCTTACGGCTTCTACGAGGCGATCGATTACACGCCGTCGCGCCTGCCGCGCGGCCAAACGAGCGCGGTGGTGCGTTCGTTCATGGCGCACCACCAGGGCATGACCCTGCTGTCGCTGGCCTGGCTGCTGCTCGAGCGGCCGATGCAGCAGCGCTTCGCCGCGGACCCGCAGTTGCAGGCGACGATGCTGCTGTTGCAGGAGCGCATTCCGAAGCCCACGGCCTTCCATACCCATACGGCCGGCCTGTTCGACGCGCCCGCGTACGCCGTCAGCCCGGACATGCCGGTACGCGTGCTGACCAGCCCCGATACCGCGATCCCCGAAGTCCACCTGCTGTCGAACGGCCGCTACCACGTCATGGTGACGAACGCGGGCGGCGGCTACAGCCGGTGGCAGGACCTCGCGGTCACGCGCTGGCGCGAAGACGGCACCTGCGACGACTGGGGCGCCTTCTGCTACCTGCGCGACGTGGCGAGCGGGGCGTTCTGGTCGGTCGCGCACCAGCCGACCTTGAAGCGCGCGGACAGCTACGAGGCGATCTTCTCGGAGGCGCGCGCCGAGTTCCGCCGCAGCGATCTCGGCTACGAGGCGCACACGGAGATCGTCGTCTCGCCGGAGGACGACATCGAGCTGCGCCGGCTGCGCATCACCAACCGGGCGCGCACGCGCCGCACGATCGAGGTGACGAGTTATGCCGAGGTCGTCCTGGCGCAGCCGGCCGCGGACGCGCTGCATTCGGCGTTCAGCAACCTCTTCGTGCAGACCGAGATCATCGCCGAGCGCCAGGCGATCCTGTGCACCCGGCGGCCACGCTCAGCCGCGGAGGCGTCGCAATGGATGTTCCACCTGATGACCGTGCGCGGGGCGGTCACCGGCGAGGTCAGCTACGAAACGGACCGCGCGCAGTTCATCGGGCGCGGCCGCACCGTCGCCGCGCCGCTCGCCATGACCGGACCGGCGGCGCTGTCCGACAGCCAGGGCTCCGTGCTGGATCCGATGGTCGCGATCCGTCATCGCGTGACGCTGGAGCCGGGGCAGTCGGCGACCATCGACATGGTCTGCGGGGTCGCCGCGACGCGCGACGCCTGCCTGGCGCTGGTCGGCAAGTATCAGGACCGCAACCTCGCCGACCGCGTCTTCGATCTGGCGTGGACGCACAACTGGGTGATGCTGCGGCAGATCAACGCCAGCGATTCCGACGCGCAGCTCTACAGCCGGCTGGCCAGCTCCATCCTCTACGCCAACACCGCGCTGCGCGCGGAGCCCGGCGTGCTGCTGCAGAACCGCCGCGGGCAATCCGGCCTCTGGGGCTACGCCATCTCCGGCGACCTGCCGATCGTGCTGCTGCAGATCACGGACGCGGCGAACATCGAGCTGGTGCGCCAGTTGGTGCAGGCCCACGCCTACTGGCGGCTGAAGGGGCTGGCGGTGGACCTGGTGATCTGGAACGAGGACCAGGCCGGCTACCGGCAGTTGCTGCAGGAACAGATCATGGGACTGATCGCCGCCGGCATCGGCGCGCACCTGGTCGACCGCCCGGGCGGCATCTTCGTGCGGCGGGCGGAACAGATCGCCGACGAGGACCGCATCCTGTTCCAGTCGGTGGCGCGCGCCGTGTTGAGCGACCGCCGCGGCACGCTGGCCGATCAGATCAGTGCGGGCCCGAACAATACCCGCAGCCCCGCCCTGCGGCTGCCGCCAGCGCTGCAGAAGCCTGCGCGCCCGCGCACGGCCCGCGCGGAACCGGCAGCGGAGTCAATGCCCGCGCCGCGCCGTCTGATTCTGGACCATCCGCTCGGCGGCTTCACGCCGGACGGCACGGAGTACGTCATCACCACCGCGCCCGGGCAGGTCACGCCGGCGCCGTGGGTCAACGTGCTGGCGAACGCGCAGTTCGGGACGGTCATCTCCGAGAGCGGGCTGGCCTACACCTGGAGCGAGAACGCCCACGAGTTCCGCCTCACGCCCTGGAGCAACGATCCGGTCGGCGATGCGCGCGGCGAGGCCTTTTACCTGCGCGACGAAGAGAGCGGGGACTTCTGGTCGCCGACGCCGCTGCCCTGTCCGGGGCAGGCGCCGTACGTCACCCGGCATGGCTTCGGCTACAGCGTCTTCGAGCACACGGAGGACGGCATCCGTACGGCGCTGCGCGTCTACGTGGATCTGGAATCGAAGGTGAAATTTTCCGCGCTCACGGTCGCAAACCATTCGGGCCGCGCGCGCCGGCTGTCCGTCACGGGCTACGTCGAGTGGGTGCTGGGCGACCTGCGGGCGAAGTCGGCGATGCACGTCATCACCGAAGTCGACGCGGCCACCGGCGTGCTGTGCGCGCGCAACGCCTACAACACGGAACTCGCCGAGCGCACGGCGTTCTTCGATGTCGACGATATCCCCCGCTCGCTGACCGGCGACCGCACCGAGTTCCTCGGGCGCAACGGCACGCTCGCGAATCCGGCCGCGCTGTCCCGCGCGCGCCTGTCCAACCGGGTGGGGGCGGGCCTCGACCCCTGTGCCGCCCTCCAGGTGGCCTTCGAGCTTGCCGACGGAGAGTCGCGCGACATCGTGTTCAGGCTCGGCGTGGCCGATCGCCGGGGCGCCGACCGCGCCGGCAAGGTGGCGCACGGCCTGCGGGGGGCGGCCTTGGCGCGCAGCGCGCTGGTCGGCGTGCGCGATTACTGGAAGCGCACGCTCGGCGCCGTGCAGGTCGAAACGCCCGATCCGTCGTTCGACGTGCTGGTCAACGGCTGGCTGCTGTACCAGACCCTCGCCTGCCGGATCCGGGCGCGCAGCGGGTACTACCAGTCGGGCGGCGCCTTCGGCTTCCGCGACCAGTTGCAGGACGTGATGGCGGTCCTGCATACCGAGCCCGGCCTCGCCCGCGAGCACCTGCTGCGTTGCGCGGGCCGCCAGTTCGGCGAGGGCGACGTGCAGCACTGGTGGCACCCGCCGCTGGGCCGTGGCGTGCGCACGCATTGCTCGGACGACTATCTCTGGCTGCCGTGGGCCGTCTGCCGCTACGTGCTGGTGACCGGCGATCGCGGCGTGCTGGACGAACCGGCGCCCTTCCTCGAGGGGCGGCCGGTCGCGCCGGACGTCGATTCCTACTACGACCAGCCGGGCCAGTCCGCCGAAGTAGCCAGCCTGTACGAGCACTGCGTGCGCGCCATCAAAAATGGCCTGCGTTTCGGCGCGCACGGCCTGCCGCTGATCGGCTCCGGCGACTGGAACGACGGCATGAGCAACGTGGGCACGGCGGGCCGTGGCGAAAGCATCTGGCTGGGCTTCTTCCTCTACACCGTCCTGACGCAGTTCGCGGTGCTCGCGCGTGCCCGCGGCGACACGGGGTTTGCCGAACGCTGCGGGACGGAGGCGGCGCAGGTCCGCCGCCATCTCGAACAGCACGGCTGGGACGGCCCGGAGGGCCAGTGGTACCGCCGCGCCTACTTCGACGACGGCACGCCCCTGGGCTCGGCGGAAAACGCGGAATGCCAGATCGATTCGATCGCGCAGAGCTGGTCCGTGCTCTCGGGCGCCGGTGACCCCGCGCGCGCGCGCCAGGCGATGCAGTCGCTGGACCGGCGTCTGGTCCGCCGCGACTTTGGGCTGGTGCAACTGCTGGATCCGCCGTTCGACCGCTCGGACCTGAACCCCGGCTACATCAAGGGCTACGTGCCGGGCGTGCGCGAGAACGGCGGGCAGTACACCCACGCCGCGATCTGGGCCACCATGGCGTTTGCCGAACTGGGCGACCGCGCGCGCGCGTGGGAACTGCTGGCCATGATCAATCCGGTCCACCACGGGAATTCGGCGGCGGCGGTCGCGACCTACAAGGTGGAACCCTATGTGGTCGCGGCGGACGTCTACGCGGTGCCCCCGCACACGGGCCGCGGCGGCTGGACCTGGTACACGGGGGCCGCCGGCTGGCTGTACCGCTTGATGACGGAGTCGCTGCTGGGCCTGCGACGCGAGGCGGACCAGTTGCGTTTCACGCCCTGCCTGCCGGCCGACTGGCCGGGTTACACGCTGCGTTATCGCTACGGCGAAACCGTCTACCGCATCGCCGTGCTGAACGGGCGCGATGCCGGTGATCCGGAAGGTGACCTGCGAGTGACCGTGGACGGCGCCGAGCAAGCCGACGGGGTGATCCGCCTGGTCGACGATCGCCGGGAACATGCGGTCGAAGTGCGGCTGCCAGCCCCCCCCGCGCGCTCTGTGTGACAGCGCACGGAAGGGCGAGGGGCGGGAGCGTAGTGTCAGAAACGCCATTTCTGTGCCATCCGAAACGAATGGCGCTTACTGAAGCAATTATTCGCAGATTCCCTCCCC
>CAZXNF010000354.1:0-4462 GCA_964641785.1 uncultured Streptomycetaceae bacterium
CATGTCGATCACTTTGTCGAGATCGCGCTGTTTCGGCCCGCGCCAGGCGGCGCCCATGCAAAAGCGCGTCGCGCCGTTCTCGCGCGCGACCTTCGCGGCGGCGACCACGGCCGCCACCGACAGCGTTTCCTCGTTCTCCACCCCCGTGTGATAACGCGCCGCCTGCGGGCAGTAGCCGCAGTCCTCCGGGCAGCCGCCGGTCTTGATCGACAGCAGCGTGGACAATTGCACCTCGTTCGCGTCGAAATGCTGGCGGTGCACGGTCTGGGCGCGGAAAATGAGGTCGTTGAAGGGCAGCTCGAACAGGGCCTCGACGGCATCCACGCTCCAGCGTGGGGCGACAGGGGCCGGGCCGCCTGCAACACCAGGCGGCGGGGCGGAATGGAGGGCGGTATCCATGCAGATTCTCCGGGAAACGCCGTCAGGGCGAACGCCGACGGTGGCGTCGCATCATCTGAAAACCCTCCGGAATTGTCAAACATGATTACCGGATTTTTGAACGCTTGGTCGAATCTGCGCCAGCGAACGGCGGCCTTCCTCGGCGGCGAATGCGTGCTGTGCCGGGCCCATGCCGCTGACGGCGCGGTGTGCCCCGCCTGCGCAGCTACCCTGCCCGGCACCGGTCCCGCCTGTCCGCAATGCGCCGCGCCGTCCCCCGCTGGCGCCGTCTGCGGGCGCTGCCTCGCCCACCCGCCGCGGTTCGACGCCGTCACCGCAGCCTACCTGTACGCTTACCCCGCCGATGCCCTGGTGCAGGCGTTCAAGTACGGCGGCAACCATGCCGCGGGCCGTTTCCTCGGCCGCGCGCTGGCGGCACGGGTCCACGAGCGGCCGGACCTCGTGGTGCCGATCCCGCTGGCGCCCGGCCGCCTTGCCGAACGCGGCTTCAACCAGGCGGTGGAATTGGCGCGTACCGTCTGCCACGCGCACGGCTACCCGCTCGCGACCCACGCCTGTCGACGTGTCCGTGAGACACCTTCGCTCACCCACATGGCCCACGCCGAGCGCGCGAAGAGCATCCGCGACGCCTTCGTCTGCGATGCGAACGTCGCGGGCAAAACCGTGGCGGTGGTGGACGACGTGGTGACGACCGGCGCGACGCTGAACGAGCTCGCGCGCATGCTCAAGCGCGCGGGCGCGGCGCGCATCATCAGCTGGGTGGCGGCGCGCACGCCCTGAGTTCAGGCGATCTGCCTTGCTGTGATAGCCTCCGCGACCGAGGAGGTTTGTCATGACCACAAAAAATTGTGTGCCGCTCGCCTGCGCGCTGGCGGTTCTTTCCGTGTTCACCACAACCGCCGCCGCCCAGGCGCCGGCCAAGTCGGCCGCTACCGATTATCCCAACCGCTCCACCCGCTTCATCGTTCCCTACACGCCCGGCGCGATCAACGACTTCGTCGCGCGCCTGGTCGCGCAGAAGCTGACGGACGCGTGGGGCCAGCAGGTCGTGGTGGACAACCGCCCCGGCGCCGGCACGCTGATCGGCACCGAACTGGTGGCCCGCGCCAACCCCGACGGCTACACCCTGCTGCTGGTGCCGACCGCCTTCGCCGTCAACGTCACGCTGTATCCGAAGCTGCCGTACGACCCCATCCGGGATTTTACGCCGGTGACGCAGATCGGCTCCGCGCCCTTCCTGCTGGTGTGCGGCGCGCAGTTGCCGGTGAAGAACGTGAAGGAACTGGTCGCGCTCGCCAAGGCCAAACCGGGCCAGTTGTCCTACGGCTCCACGGGCAGCGGCGGCTCCGCGCACCTGATGGGGGAGATGTTCAAGTCGCAGACCGGCATCGAGATGAGCCACATACCATACAAGGGCCTCGCGCCCGCGCTGACCGATGTGATGGCGGGCCAGGTCAGTTGCACCTTCGGCAGCCAGCTTGCGGTTGACGGCAACGTGAAGTCCGGCCGCCTGCGCGCGCTGGCCGTCACCAGCAAGCTGCGCTCGAAAGCCGCGCCAGACATTCCCTCCATTGCCGAACAGGGCTATCCCGAATACAACGGCACCGGCTGGTGGGGAGTGGTCGTGCCTGCCGGCACGCCGAAGCCCATCGTCACCAAGCTCAACGGCGACATCGTCCGCCTGTTGTCCGCACCCGACGTGCGCGAGCGCCTGCTCAGCCAGGGCGTGGAGATCGCGGCCAGCAGCCCCGAACAGTTCGCCCAATTCATCAAGGACGAGATCAAGCGCTGGAGCGTGGCGGTGAAACAGTCGGGCGCGAAGCCCGACTAGGTCGGTCCCGCCCGCGATTCTCCGGGCGCGAGCGTCCGGAGAATCGCGGGCGTTACGGTCACTCGCTTTGGAGGGTAAAGGTGACCATCATCATCTTCTTGTCCATGAACTCGGCTTTGCTCAGTTTCTTGTCCTTGTTCACGTCCATCATGTCGTATTGCGCGCCCATGTAGCTCAGGAATTCGTCGCGAGAAACCATTCCATCCTTGTTTTTATCCATCATTTTCATCATCGGCGCCGACCAGATTTGTTCCTGGGTGACGAATGTGTTCTGCGCCACGGCAGGAAATGCCGCGGTCGCGAAGATCACCAGGGTTCCGATCAGCCCTGCCAGTTTGGTTTGCTGTTTCATTGCAATTTCCTTTCAACGTTGAAGGCGCGCTGGATGCGCGGTTTGCTCCGGATCGCCGGAACCGACGGACATCCGCTCAAGCCACGCCGCAGCGCAAACGCCTGGCGCGGACAAGTGAAGATGTCGTGCGCTGAGTCGCCCCGCGCGTCATACGCTTTCAGGTTTGTTTTTCGTCGGGGTGTAAGGTTTAGGGTGCACCGACGACCCGGTCGCGTTCCGGGACGGGCTGGCGGCCGCCGAGCAGCCGCCCTACGCACGGCGTTTCGGCGGGTATGCCACACTCGCCGCCATGTTCCACATCGTCCTCGTCGAGCCGGAGATCCCGCCCAACACGGGCAATATCGTCCGGCTGGCGGCCAACACCGACTGCACCCTGCACCTCGTCCGCCCGCTCGGCTTCTCGCTGTCCGAGCGCAGCTTGAAGCGCGCGGGCATGGACTATCGCGAGTTCGCCGAAGTCATCCAGCATGACGACTGGAATGCCTGCCTGCAGGCGCTCACCGGCAAGCGTTTGTTCGCGCTGAGCACCAAAGGCACCGTACGCTACGACCGCGTGCAGTACGCGGCGGGCGATGCCTTTGTGTTCGGGTCGGAGACGCGGGGATTGGGAACGCTGCTGGAAACGTTTCCGGCAGCGCACCGGCTTACGCTGCCGATGGCGCCGGGGAACCGGAGTCTGAATCTGTCGAATGCCGTGGCGGTGGTGGTTTATGAGGCGTGGCGGCAGTCTGGATTTACCATCGCGTGACCCACGGCCCGTCGACACCAGTCGTGGTATGATTTATTGTCATACTTTGGAGTAATCCATGAGCAGCGTCAAAGTCGCCATCACGCTTGACCGCGAAACGCTCAGCCGCGTGGACGGACTCGTCTCGAAAAGCGTTTTCCCCAACCGCAGCCGCGCGATCCAGGAAGCCGTCGCCGAAAAACTCGCGCGCCTGGAACGCAGCCGCCTCGCGTCGGAATGCGCGAAGCTCGACCCGAAGTTTGAAAAAGCGCTGGCGGAGGAGGGATTGGGGCAGGAGCTTGAAGCGTGGCCCGAATACTGAGAGGCGAGATCCGCTGGGCCAATCTCAACCCTGTGCGCGGCCGGGAGCCAGCCGGTCTGCGCCCGGTATTGATCCTGAGCCAGGACGTGTTCAACGAGCGCTCCGGCACAGTCATTGCGGTCGCGCTGACGAGCCAGTCCCAGCGCGCCGGATTTCCACTCACCCACGAATTGCAGTCCCCCAAGCTGCCAAAACAGTCGTGGGTCAAGATCAGCCAGATACGCACGCTTGCGATCGAGCGCATCGGCACAAGGCTCGGGCGCACCACGCCAGAAGAACTGGCGCATATTGTCGAAGGGCTCAACGAAATCATCGGTCGTTGAAAGGCGGATCGCGATGAACACGACTTCTCCACGCAGCGCTTGCGCCGACCTGGGCCTGCCGGACCCCGAAGGCATGGCGGTCAAGGCGCGCCTCGTAACTGAAATCGCCGACCTCATCGGCAAGCGCGACCTCAACCAGACGGTTGCGGCACGGCTGTTCGCCATGCCGCAGCCCAAACTGTCCAATATCCTTCGGGGGCAGTTCCGCGGCGTGTCCGAGCAGTGGTTGATGGACTGCCTGACCCTGCTGGGACGGGACGTGCAGATCGTGGTCAAACCGGCGCCAAAGTCGCGACCGGTGGGAAAGGTTAAGGTTGCACTTGCTTAGGTAACCCGACTCGACGATATGCAGTCAATCGAACATCTGTAAGCAACTCTGTGTCTGACACCGTAATTTCTCTCGATTCAGTTCCAGAAGACCATCGCCTCAAGCTGCCGATGGCGCCCGGGAAACCGGAGCCTGAATCTTTCCAATGCGGTGGCGGTGCGGTGGCGGGGGTGGGGGGGG
>CAZXNF010000355.1:0-4461 GCA_964641785.1 uncultured Streptomycetaceae bacterium
GGCCCTTGCGCGTGCGCGCGTTGGTGCGCGTGCGCTGGCCGCGCACCGGCAAGCCGCGGCGGTGGCGCGTGCCGCGATAAGTGCCGAGATCCATCAACCGCTTGATGCTCATCGAGACCTCGCGGCGCAGATCGCCCTCGGTCGTGAGTTTGCCGACCTGCTCGCGCAGTTTGTCCACCTGCGCGTCGGTCAGGTCCTTGATCTTGGCGTTCAGCTTGACGCCCGCCGCCGTGCAGACCGCGCGCGCGCTGGACCGGCCAATGCCGTAGATCGCCGTCAGCGCGATTTCCGCGTGCTGATGGTTGGGAATGTTGACGCCGCCAATACGTGCCATGCGCTGTCCTCGCTATGCTTTGCCGCTGTGCTGCGACTTCCCGCAGCCTGCTGCGGAGAAAAGCCGATGATTATAACCCGTTAATTTGCCGAAGAAAACCCGAAAACCGGCCGCTCAGCCCTGGCGCTGCTTGTGGCGGGGATCCTTGCAGATGACCCGCACCACGCCCTTGCGGCGGATGATCTTGCAGTTGCGGCAAATCCGTTTGACCGATGCCAGTACTTTCATGCTCGCTCTCTTTTCGGTTCGTCCTGTTTACTTCGCCCGGAAAACGATGCGCCCGCGCGTCAGATCATAGGGCGTCAGATCCACAGTGACCTTGTCGCCCGGAAGGATACGGATGTAGTGCATGCGCATCTTTCCAGAAATGTGTCCGAGGACGATGTGGCCGTTCTCCAGCTTCACGCGAAAGGTCGCGTTCGGCAGATTCTCCACAATCTCGCCCTGCATCTGTATGGTTTCTTCTTTCGACATCGTTTCCGTCTAGCGGCTGGGGAACACGCCGCCCTTGAAATTCGCCTTCTTCAGCAGGCTCTCGTACTGGTGCGACATCATGTACGCCTGCACCTGCGACATGAAATCCATGGTCACCACCACGATGATCAGCAGGCTGGTGCCGCCGAAGTAAAACGGCACGCTTTTCCAGACGATCAGGAATTCGGGCAGCAGGCAGACCAGCGTCACGTAGATCGCACCGGCCAGCGTCAGGCGCATGGTGATTTTCTCGATGTACTTGGCGGTCTGGTCGCCGGGACGGATGCCGGGCACGAAGGCGCCGCTCTTCTTCAGGTTGTCCGCCGTTTCCTTCGGGTTGAACACGAGCGCGGTGTAGAAGAAGCAGAAGAAGATGATCGCGGCCGCATACAGGAACACGTAGATGGGTTGCCCCGGATGCAGGGTGGACGCGATGTTGCGCAGCCAGGCCATGCTGTCGCCAGAGCCGAACCAGCCGCCAAGCGTCGCCGGGAACAGGATGATCGACGAGGCAAAGATCGGCGGGATCACGCCGGCCATGTTGAGCTTGAGCGGGAGGTGGGAGGCCTGGCCGCCGTAGATCTTGCGTCCAACCTGGCGCTTGGCGTAATTGACCAGAATCTTGCGCTGGCCTTTTTCGACGAACACCACAAAAGCCGTCACGCCGATGATCAGCACGAACAGCAGCAGCACGAAGGGAATCGAGAAGGCGCCGGTGCGCTGCAGTTCCAGCGTGCCGGCGATGGCGCTGGGCAGGCCCGCCGCGATGCCGGCGAAGATGATGAGGGAAATGCCGTTGCCGACGCCGCGCTCGGTGATCTGCTCGCCCAGCCACATCAGGAACATGGTCCCGGCCACGAGCGTGGTCATGGTCACGAACCGGAACATCAGGCCTGGCTCGATGACCAGCCCCCGCTGCGACTCCAGCGCGATGGCGATGCCCATACCCTGGAAAATCGCCAGCCCGAGCGTGCCGTAGCGCGTGTATTGCGTGATCTTGCGGCGGCCCGCCTCGCCTTCCTTCTTCATCGCTTCCAGCGTCGGCGACACCACGCTCATCAGCTGCATGATGATCGAGGCCGAGATGTAGGGCATGATGCCAAGGGCAAAGATCGAGAACCGCGACAGCGCACCGCCCGAGAACATGTTGAACATGTCGAGTATGCCGCCGCGCTGCGACTTGAACAGGTCGGCCAGCACCACCGGATCAATGCCGGGCACCGGGATGAACGTGCCGATGCGAAAAACGACCAGGGCGCCGAGCAGGAACAGCAGGCGACGCTTGAGGTCACCCATCTTCCCGGTCAGGCTCATCAATGATTCGTTCGTCGCCACCGTCTGTTACCGATTCGTCCGCGTCTGGTCCGGATACTGGCCGCAGCAGCCGTTACTTCGCCGCGCCAGCGGCAGGCGCTGGCTTCTTGGGGAGCTTGGCAGGAGGCGTCGTTTTTTCGATGTCCACCACGTTACCGCCCGCCTTTTCGATCGCTGCGCGCGCGCCTTTCGACACGCGCAGGCCCGTCAGGGTCAGCTTGCGCTTGATCTCGCCGCAGAGGATCACCTTCGCGACCAGCACGAGCACGCCCACCACCCCTTCGGCCTTGAGCGCCTTGAGGTCGATGGCCTCCGCCTTCATCCGCTGCAGGTCGGACAGCCGCACTTCCGCCGTCGTATCGCGCAGGGGTGAAACGAAGCCGCGCTTGGGCAGGCGCCGATGCAGCGGCATCTGGCCGCCCTCGAAGCCCACCTTGTGGAAGCCGCCGGCACGGGCCTTCTGGCCTTTGTGGCCGCGACCAGCTGTCTTGCCGAGGCCGCTGCCAATGCCGCGCCCGACGCGGCGTTTTGCGTGTTTTGAACCGGCGCCCGGTTTCAGGGTATTCAAGCGCATGTCAGCCCTCGCACTTCACGAGATAGGAAACCTGCTTGATCATGCCGCGCACCGACGGCGTGTCTTCCAGTTCCGCCGTGCTGTTGACCCGGGTCAGGCCGAGGCCCCGCACAGTCGCCCGGTGTGGCCGGTTAGTGCCGATCAGGCTCTTCACCAGTGTTACGCGTAGTTTCTTTTTCGTTTCGGCCATGGCGTTGTCCTTTACTGGCCCGTGATGTCGGCAACTGTCTTTCCGCGCTTGGCGGCAATCTCGGCCGGCGTGCGCATGTTCTTCAACCCGTGCAGGGTCGCGCGCACCACGTTGTAGGGATTGGTCGAACCGAGGCACTTGGCGAGCACGTTGGTCACGCCCATCACCTCGAACACGGCGCGCATCGGGCCGCCGGCGATGATGCCGGTGCCGTCGGAGGCCGGCTGCATGTAGACCCTGGAGCCGCCATGGCGGCCCATGACGACGTGCTGCAGGGTGCCGTTCTTCAGCGAGATCTTGGTCAGGTTGCGACGGGCTTCATCCATCGCCTTCTGCACGG
This sequence comes from uncultured Streptomycetaceae bacterium, assembly GCA_964641785.1. Classification (GTDB taxonomy): domain Bacteria; phylum Pseudomonadota; class Gammaproteobacteria; order Burkholderiales; family SG8-41; genus CAZXNF01. Next base: position 3,227 of record CAZXNF010000355.1, read on the forward strand.
CGACCGGCACTTCGCGGGCCTTGCCCTTGCCCATGCCGATGCCGCCATCGCCATCGCCTACCACGGTCAACGCCGCGAAGCCGAGCACGCGTCCGCCCTTCACGACCTTGGTCACGCGGTTGATCGCGATCATTTTCTCGCGCAGGCCGTCCGAACGCTCGTCGTTCCCGGACTGCATCTTGTTTGCCTGGAGTTTCGCCATGACGGTCTCCGCTTAGAACTTCAAACCGTGTTCGCGCGCGGCTTCCGCCAGCGCCTTCACTCGGCCGTGATATCGGTAACCCGAGCGATCGAAAGCCACCACCTCGATGCCGAGCTGCTTTGCCTTTTCCGCGATCCGCTTGCCGACCGCGGCGGCAGCGGCGGCGTTGCCGCCGACCTTCACGGTCTTGCGCACATCAGCTTCCAGCGTCGAGGCCGAGGTGAGCACTTTGGCCCCCGAGGCATCGATCACCTGCGCGTACATGTGTCCGTTGGAGCGATGCACGGTCAGCCGCGCCACCCGCAGTTCGCGGATTTTCAGTCGCACCTGCCGCGCTCTGCGCAGCCGGGATTCGTTCTTGTCTGTCATGGGCATCCCCGCTTACTTCTTCTTCGTTTCCTTGAGCACGATCTGCTCATTCGAGTAGCGCACACCTTTGCCCTTGTACGGCTCGGGCGGACGGTAGGCGCGCACTTCCGCGGCCACCTGGCCGACCACCTGACGATCCGAGCCCTTGATGACGATTTCCGTCTGGCTCGGCGTTTCGACCTTCACACCCTTGGGCATCTGGTGCACCACCGGGTGCGAAAAACCGAGCGTGAGATTCAGCTTGTCGCCCTGGGCCTGCGCGCGGTAACCCACGCCGACGAGCGTCAGCCGCTTCTCGAAACCCTTGGTGACGCCCTGCACCATGTTGGCGACCAGCGCGCGCGCCGTGCCGGACATGGCGTTGGCCGCGTTCGACTGTTCGGTCGCCACGACGCTGAGCTTGTCTTCCTGTTTTTCGACCTTGACCTTCGTCGACAGCTGCTGCGTGAGGGTGCCCAGCGGCCCCTTGACCGCGATCTGGCCGGCCGCAAACGTCACTTCGACGCCTTTCGGCACGGCCACCGGCAGATTTCCAATGCGAGACATGATCAGTTCCCCTGCTTTGCTAGGCGACGAGGCACAGGACTTCGCCGCCCACACCCAGGCCGCGCGCCTTGCGATCGGTCATCACGCCGCGGGAGGTGGACACGATGGCCACGCCGAG
>CAZXNF010000356.1:0-4429 GCA_964641785.1 uncultured Streptomycetaceae bacterium
GAAGTAGCGTTTTTCAGAGCTTCCTTATTGCTTTCAATGACCTCGCCCAACCGCTAGGGAAACTCTGAATAAGCTCGTCACACCGGCCAGGAAGGGAGAGGGGCCCCTTCCCCTGTAGCCGGTGTCCAGACGCTTGAATTCCCTGGATTCCGGCCTTCGCCGGAATGACGAACACCGCTTGTTCAGAGATGCCCTAGATCATTTCTAACTGCGCCAGGCTGGCCGTCAACTCCCCGCGCGCCAGTTGTTTCACCCGCTCGGTCACTTTCACGTGGGTCGGCGCCGGAATCCCGGCCTCGGCGCCTTTTCGCGCGACATAACCGTTCATGAAATCGATCTCGGGCCAGCGACCCTTGGCGATATCCTGCGCCGTCCCCGACCAACCGCCTTCCGGCCGCCGCCGGGCGCCTTCCAGCATGTGCGCTTCGACGCTGCGGAAGGCATTGGCATCGCCTGACGCCGCCGCGATCCATTGCGCTGCCGGTAATCCACGGACCGGCTCCAGCCGGTAACCGAGCGCCTCGCCGACGTGGATCGCCTCGCCCGCCAGCTTGATCAGCAGGCGGCGCGCGACCGCGTTTTCAAAGATGTCCTTCAGATTGAGCCCGGACAGCGCGCACGGTCCCGTGGTCATGGTGTTGGCCACCAGCTTGGCCCAGCGCTCGCCCCACAGGTTGGTGGTGACTTTCGCGCTGTCGCAGGCCCGCAGCATCGCCGCAATCTGTTCCGCGCGGGGCGTGATCCGGCCGTCGAGTTCGCCCAAACGGAACACGGTATAGGCATCGCCGCCCGGCAACTGGCTGCGCACCACGCGCCCCGGCCCCGTGGCCTCCACGCTGATGGTGCTGGCGATGCAGCCCAGCGTCCGCGCGCGACCGACGATCGCCGCCACCTGCTCCTCGACCAGGCTGTTCTGCATGGTGACCACGCAGCCGTCCGCCGCGAGATAGGGCTTGATCAGCGCCGTCGCCCATTCGGTGTCGTAGAGCTTCATGCAGATGAACGCGAGGTCCACCGGCTGCCGCGCCAGCGACTGCACGTCGCTCACATGGAGGGCCTTGATCTTGACGCTGTGCTCGCCCTGCGTGCCGCCGAGCTGGAGGCCGTTCTTGCGGATGGCCTCCACGTTCGCAGGCCACGGATCGATCAGCGTCACGTCGTGGCCCGCGCGGGCCAGGTGCCCGCCCACGTAGCCGCCGACCGCGCCGGCGCCGACGAAGACGATGCGCGGCCGGTCGGGCAGTCGCGGCGCGGGCGCCGGCGGCGCCACCCATTTCTGGTACTCCGGCTCGATGGGAATGCGGAAGGCGTGCACTGCCGAGCCCAGCGCCACGAAATAACCGCCGAGGAGCGTCAGGTCGGTGATCTGGCGCGGGGTGAAGTGCTGCGCCAGCGCCGCATAGACGGCATCCGGCACCCGCCCGAGGTCGGTATAGGCGCGAACGAAGCTGATCGCCGCGGCTTCCGCGGCGCTCGCGCCCTCCGGGATGCCACCGGCCTTCAGCGACGCCAGTTCGGCATCCGACACGACCGCCTTGCGCGCGTGCGGCAGGTGATGCACCCAGGCATATTCGATACCCGCCGCGATGGCGAGTATGGAGAGCTCCCGCGTGCGCCCCGGCAGGTCGGTCCCGTAGCGCACGTACTCGCCGAGGGCCGCGTAGCGCTTCAGGCCTTCCGGCGCGTGGCTGAAGCTCTTCAGCACATTCGATACTGTGCCGCGCGTCTGCAAAATATGCTGGTAGGTGGCGCGCAGCTCGAGGTTTCCCTCCTCGCTGGCGTGCGGCAACCGAGACTCGCAGCTCAAAGGGAGTTCCTAATCCAGCTTGATCTTCGCGTCGCGGATCACCTTGCCCCACTTGATGGATTCCCGGCGCAGATGCTCGGCGAACTGCTCCGGCGTCGAGCCGATGATCAGCACGCCTTCGCTCGTCATGCGTTCGCGCACGTCTGGCTGCTGGACGGCCTGGTTGAACTCCGCATTCAGGCGCGCCACCAGGGCCGGCGCGGCTTTGGCCGGCAGCACGATCCCGTACCAGAGCGTGGCCTCGTATCCCGGCAACCCGGCCTCGGCGATCGTCGGGATCTCCGGCGCCGAAGCCATGCGCTGCAGGCTGCTGGTGCCGAGCGCGCGGAGCTTGCCGGTTTTCACGTGCGGCAGCAGCGCCAGCGGATTGTTGATCGTCAACTGGACCTGGCCGCCGATGGTGTCGGTAATCGCCGCGACCCCGCCCTTGTACGGGATGGTCACGATATCCACCCGGGCCATCGATTTGAACAGTTCGAGCGCAAGCTGCCCGCCGGAGCCGAGGCCGGCCACGCTGCTGTTCAGCTCCCCGGGCCGGGTCTTGGCGAGCGCGATCAGGTCCTTCACTGACTTCACCGGCAGCGAGGGGTGCGCGACGAGCACCAGGGGCGCCGAGCTCAGCAACGTGACCGGTGCAAAATCGCTCAGCGGATCGAAAGACTGTTTGGCGTACACGTGCGGGTTGGTGGCAAAACTCGAGACCACCAGCAGCAGTGTGTAACCGTCGGCCGGGGCGCGCGCGACAAATTCGCCGCCGATGTTGCCGTTCGCGCCCGGACGGTTGTCAACGATCATCTGCTGGCCGAGGCTCTCCCCCACCTTCAGCGCGAGCGTGCGGGCGAGGATGTCGACCCCGCCGCCGGAGGGGAAGGCCACCACGAGGCGCATCGTTCTGGCGGGAAAAGTCTGTGCTGCGCCGGCAGCAGGGGCTTGCGCACCGGCCGGCGCCGGCAGTAAGAGCGCGCAGACCGCGACCACCCCCAACGATCGCATGCCGATTTGCCTCATACCGGCGCCGCTTCGGACTGCGGGTGATGCTGCTTCCACCACGCGGCCATTTCGGCGCAGGTCATGAAGAACACGCCGGGCCGGCGTTGTACATAGGTCAGGAATTCGTCCACCACGCGGGCGCGACTGGCGCGGCCGGAGCCCGAATCGCCGCGCGCGTGCAGCGTGAGATTCACGAACAATCCGCAGCCGTAGATCGCATCGAACTCTTCCTTCCATGTTTTGATGACGCGGTCGTGGCTGTGGCGCGGGCCGTACAGCGTGGAATCGTCGAGCATCTGGATCGACGGCAGCTCCACGATCTCCTTGCCGTCCGCCGTGCGCATGACGTACGGCGTGTCATCGTCCTGAAAGCTGCTGTCGTAGCGATAGCCGAGATCGGCGAGATGGCCGAGCGTGGCCGGCGACAGCAGACCCTGCGGCGCGCGCCAGCCGACCGGCGCGCGGCCGGCGATCTTCCCAAGCACCGCGTGCGCCTTGGCCAGAGTCGCCGCTTCGGCATCGCCCAGCTTGCTGTGATCCTCGAACGCGTAGCCGCGGGCGGCGATTTCGTGCCCGTCCTTCACCGCAGCTTCCACCGCCTGAGGATGGTTTTCGGCATCCAGCGCCGGCACGAAGCACGTCCCTTTCACGCCCTGCGCCCGCAGCACTTCGAGCAGGCGCCATACCCCGGCCCGCATGCCGTAGCGGCCGTAGGAAAAACGGCCGTAGAGGTTCTCCTTGGCCACCTCGTGGAGGTCGACCGACTCGGCATCGAAGTTCACCGTCACCGTCACACCGCAGATCTTGCCTTCAGGCCAGAGGGGAGTCGTGCTCATTCGAACTCCCCCGGGTTGGCGAGGCACCAGCGCGCCAGTTCCTGCAGGCTGTAGAAACGCACGCCCTCGAACTGCTTGATGTAGCGGATCAGGTCTTCCACGATCCGCGCCCGCGACGGAATGCCCGAGCCCCAGCCGCTGCGCGGGTGGAAGGTCAGCATGAAAAAACCGTTCTCAGCGTACAAGGAATCGAACTCCTGCTTCCACTGCGTCAGCACCTCGGAGGCCGGGGTCATGCTGAACTTGAACCACGGAAAATCGTCGAGGCTGTAGGTGTTATTCGGGATTTCCACCATGTCGGTCAGGCGCACGCCGTCGATGCGCGCCATATACGGCAGGTCGTAGTCCTTGTCGCTGGAGTCGTAGAGGTAGCCCAGCTTCTTCAGCACGCGCATGGTGCGGGCGGTCTTGCGCCCGGAGGGCGAGCGCCAGCCGACCGGGGCCGTGCCCGTGAGGTCGGTCAGGATCCGGTGCGTGCGGGTCAGCAGTTCTTCCTCTTCGTCGCCCAGTTCCCAGCCTTCGTGCAGGTAGCCGTGGGCCGCCACCTCGAAGCCGCGGCGATGGATTTCCTTGACCGTGTCGGGGTAGTACTCGGCGTCATAACCCGGCACGAAGAAGGTCGAGGGGATGCCGTGTTTCTCGAAGAGGTCCATGTAACGCGGGATGCCGCGCCGCGCCGAATAGCGCCCCCAGGAATTGATCCCCAGCGGCCGCAGCTTGCGGCCGATTTCGTGCGAGGGGCCGTCGAAATCGACCGTGATCATGCACGCGCAGCGCACGCCCTCGGGCCATTTGA
>CAZXNF010000357.1:0-4364 GCA_964641785.1 uncultured Streptomycetaceae bacterium
GTGCTGTGGCGCTTCGCATAGGCCAGGCTCGCGAGACTGAGGTCGGCGGCGAGGATGCGGGCCGTGGGCGAGGCGCGTGACACGAGCACCGGATGGCTGCCAGTGCCGCAGCCGGCCACCAGGATTTCCGGGGCTGCGGGGAAACCGGCGGCAATGTTCTTGAGCGGGAACAGCTCGCGCAGCTTTTCGGGTACCGGCTGCGGCGGCCAGACCGCACGCCGCCGCCAGCGGGGGTAGGGGTTCTCTTCGTATTGTTCGCGGACGGCCTTGGAGACGGCATCTTCGATGGCGGCGAGGGCGGGAATCTCCGCCTTGAGACGCGCTTCCTCGGCGGGTTCCTGCCACTGGCGCTTGAGGACTTCACCGAGGGCATGTCCTGCCGGCAGTGCGCGTTCGAAGCCGTCAGGGAGCGGCAGGCGGTGCAAGGGGCGGTAGGCGGCCAGCACGGCGATCCACGCGGGCGGCAGTGCGGCCGTGCGCGCGAGGACGTCGTTCGCCCGGGACAGGAGCGCTTCAACACCGGCGCTTTCCCCGGCTGCTTCGGGGAAGATGTATTCGTTGGCGAAGCACTGCACGGCAAGTGCCGCGGCGAAACTTTCGGCGGCGGGCGCGGCTGCCCATACCGCGTCATGCAGAACGCCGTCGAGCATGGCACGCCGTAGCCCTGCAAGCAGAACCTGCAGCGGCGGGCTGGTGACGATGGCGTTCTCGAGTACCGCGCGCAGCAGCGGGAGTTCGAGCAGGGGCTGCAGCGTGCCATCACGCAGGGCCTCGGCGAGCGCCGTGCCGGGCGCCAGCCAGGGCTGGACGGCGGGATGCTGGCAAAGCAGGCCCACGGCGGCGCGTTCCACGTTCTGCGGATCGAGCGTTTCCCGTCGCAGCGCAGCAAGGATCAGCGGCGCCAGCGCCGCGTTCGGCTTGTCGGTGGATGACACACAGCTGGGCAAACGCCCGCCACGCGCTTTCTCGCCCGGGCGCGAGCGTGAGGGCCTGGGCGTAGTGGGCGAGCGCGTCGACCGGGCGTCCCACGGTGGCAAACAGTTCTGCGGCGGCTTCCAGCGCGTCGACGAAGTCGGGCTGGGCATCCAGGGCGCGGCCGTAGCTCGCGAGGGCGTCCTCGAAGCGCTGGCGCCGGTAGAGCAGCTTGCCGCGCAGGAGGTGGGCGCCGGCCAGCCGCGGGTTGAGGCCGAGTGCCCGGTCGACGCTGGCAAGCGCGGCGTCCGCCTGCCCTAGCTCCAGTTGCACGATCGCCAGGTTGAGGTGCGCGTCAACGTGGTCCGGTCGCAGCGCGAGGGCGCGCGTGTAGGCGGCGACGGCTTCGCGCGGGCGGTCGAGGTCGCGCAGGGCGATGCCGCGGTTATTGAGGGCCACGGGGTCGTCGGGGCGCAGCCGCAGTGCGTGGTCGTAGCTGGCCAGCGCGTCCTGGTGCCGGCCGAGGCCGCGCTGGGCGTTGCCGAGGTTGAGGTGCGCCGGCGCGTAGGCGGCATCGATGGCGATGGCTTTGCCGATCAGCTCGGCGGCGGCGGCGTGGTTGCCGTGCTGGTGCTCGATCAGACCCAGCATGTGCAGGGCATCGAACTGGCCGGGCGCCTGCGCAAGGATGTCGCGGTAGAGGTGGGCTGCGTCCTGCAACTGCCCCTGCCGATGGAGGGTCGTGGCCTGCACCAGGAGGGAACGGACATCCTGCACGGGTGAATTCATGCCGGAATCTGCGAGTTAATCAGGGCTGGCGGTGGGGCGTGCGCGCATGCAGGCGGCACTTTGCCAGAGATTGCGACGGACGTGCGCGGTGCGGGTGGTTCAGGCCAGCGCGCAGTAGCGGCCTTCGGCGAAGACCAGCGGTTTTTGCGGCGCGTGGGCGTAGCGCAGCACGCGGCCGATGAAGATGACATGGTCGCCGGTGTAATGGCGGGTTTCGTTGCGGCACTGGAGGTGCCCCGCGCAGCCGGCGATCAGCGGCACGCCGTTCTCGCCCACGTGATGCGCGACGCCGGCGAAGCGGTCGGCGGCGGAACCGCTGAACCGGCGCGACAGGGCTGCCTGTTCCGCACTGAGGAAGTTGATCGAGAAGCAGGGCGCCTGCAGGAACACCGGCAGGCTGGACGAATGCAGCGCCAGGCACCACAGCACCAGCGGCGGCGACAGCGACACGGACGCGAAGGAGTTGCACGTCAGGCCGACGGGCCTGCCGTCAGCATCCCGCGTCGCCACGACGGTCACGCCGGTGGGGAAGCGGCCGAGCGCCTTGCGGAAGTCGCGTACATCGAAGGCGTCCTCCACGGGCGCCGGCTGCAGAGCGATGTCGGGCTTCCCCATCGCGGAACGTTTCAGGCCGCCGCGGCCATCACGCGGTTGGTCTTGAACTGCGGCGCGACTTTGCTCATGAACAAGCGGATGCTGTTCTCGGCCACTTCCAGCGGCATGGGCCCGAGGCGGAAGACGAGGATCAGGCCGCCGACGCCGATGGCATCGACCTTGGCGATTTCCTCGGCAACGGTGTCGGGCGAGCCGCACAGCAGCGAGTGCTGCACCTGGTTACGCGCGGCGACGAGGGCATCATCCTTCTTGAGTGCCAGGCCCTGTTCCTGGTAGACCTTGTTGCGCATGGCAGCGCGGAAGGCCTGCTGGGCTTCGAAGGCGGGCAGCGCGAGGCGCTCGGCCTCGGCATCGGTCTCGCCGACGAAGATGTTGCGCCACACCCAGGAGTTGTCCACGTTGCGCGCCACTTCCTGCTCGTCGCAGCCGGTCTCGCGCAGCGTCTTGCGGTAGAGGTCCATGCGGCTCTTCGTGACTTCGTTGCTCTGGATGTTCATGAGGAAGGGCCGTTTCTCCTTCGCCAGATACACCATGCCTTCCTCGCTGGAGGCCGCGCGCACGATTGGCGGGTGCGGCTTGGTGTAGGGCACCGGCCGCAACTGCGGCAGCTTGATGTCCCAGAACTTGCCTTTGTGCTCGTACTTTTCCGAGGTCCAAGCCTTGATCATGATCTCCTCGGCTTCGATCATGCGGTCGAAAGCTTCCTTCGGGTCGATGCCGTAGCCCTGGTAGTCGTAGATGTTGTAGGCCGTGCCGCGGCCGAGGCCGACGACCAGCCGGCCCTTGCTCAGGTTGTCGATCATCGACATCTGCTCCGCCATGCGGATCGGGTGGTGCAGTGACATCTGCGCGACCGCGAAGCCGATGTTGATCCGCTTGGTGCTCGCCGCGAGGGCGGCCGCGAAGGTGACCGGATCGACGTAGGCGCAGATACCGTCGAAGTGATGCTCGGCCAGCCACAGCATGTCCATGCCGAGTTCGTCGCAGAGCTGGCCCTCGCGCAGCGTCTCGCGGATGACCTGGCCGTCCTGCGACGGGTCCATGGCGGCGGGAAACAGGAAGTTGCTGAATTTCATGGCAGGTCCTTTGGGCGGCGGTGACGGGGATTATTGGGCTTTGATGTTGGCCTCGCGGGCGACGCGAGTCCATTTTTCGATTTCGCTCAGGATCAGTCTGGAGAAGGCGGCGGGCGGCATCGACCGTGGCTCCGCACCCTCGCTTTCCAGACGCTGCGCGGCTTCCGGCTGGGCGAGGATGGCGCCGACGTCGCTGCTCAGCTTGGCGATGATGGCCGGCACGCCGCCGGCCGGGACGGCGAGGCCCCACCAGTTGTTCATTTCGTAGCCGGGCGCACCAGACTCGGCAAGCGTCGGCACCTCGGGCAGGAGGCTGCTGCGCTTGAGGCCGCTCACGCCGAAGGCCCTGATTCTGCCGCCCTGGATCTGACGCACGGTGAGGGGCAGCGTCCCGAACATGATGTTGACCTGACCGGCGATCACGTCGGTCAGGGCCGGGGCGCCGCCTTTGTAGGGAACGTGGAGCATGCTGATGCCGGCGATGCGCGCGAACAGCTCTGCACCGAAATGGTTGACACCGCCGGCGCCGGCCGTGGCGTAGCTCACTCCGCCAGCTTTGCTTCTGGCGAGTTCGATCAGTTCCCGGGTGTTGCGCGGCGGGAAGGTGAGATTGGACACGAGCGCGAGCGGTCCGCTGCCGAGCATGGTGATCCCGGCGAAAGCCTTGTCGGGGTCGTACGGCAGCTTGTAGATCGATGGGATCATCGTGTACGAGGTGGTGAGCAGCAGCATGGTGTGGCCGTCCGGCGTGGCACGCGCCGCGAGATCGTTGGCGATGATGCCGCTCGCGCCCGGGCGGTTGTCGGCGATGACCTGCTGGCCGTAGCGCTCGCTGAGTTTCTGCGCGGTAAATCGCGCGACGAGATCGTTGCTGCTGCCGGGGGGGAAGCCGACGATGATGCGCATCGGCCGTTCTGGAAAGCCTTTCTGGGCAGGCGCGGGGGCTTCATCGGTCAGCAGGACGGGCGCGAG
>CAZXNF010000358.1:0-2527 GCA_964641785.1 uncultured Streptomycetaceae bacterium
CCACCCAGGAAGGCAACGCCCGTCCCAAGACCTACGAGGGCGCGGTCGACTTCGAGCTCACCTTCTGCAATCTGTAGGTGGCGCGCGCGTGCTCACGGTCAATTGCCCGCGTTGCGGACAGCCGGTGGAATGGAGTCCGGCGCAACGCTGGCGACCCTTCTGTTCCGAACGCTGCAAACTGGTCGACGTGGGCGCATGGGCTTCCGGGGCCTATCGCATCCCGGCGCAGGAACTCGACGACACTCTCGATGAAAATTTCGGGGCCGAGGACCCGCCGGACGCTTCCGGGCACTGATCCGCCGCGTATTCAGGTTTCCTGCCACGGTCCGCGCAGCATGGCGATGCCGTGCGCGCCCGCCGCCCGCGCCGCTTCGCCATCCCCGACCGCAAGACCGCCGATGGCGTAGACCGGCAGCGAACCGCCCGTCTTCAAAGCCGTGAAGCGCCCCCAGCCGAGGCCCGCTTGACCCGGGTGCGTGGGTGTCGGCAGCACCGGACCGAGTACTGCGAAATCGAGATCGAGCGCGGCGGCCCGCGCCAGTTCGCGCTCATCGTGGCAGGACGCCGCGCAGAGTTCGAAGTCCGCGGGTCGCGCTGCGGCGGCCATCAGGCACGCCGCCGTGAGATGCACGCCATCCGCGCCAGCCGCCTGTGCCGTCTCCGGTGAACCGTTCAGCAGCACTCGCCCGCCCGCTGCATGTACCCGCGCGACCACCGCTCGCGCGAACGGCTCGAGCGCGTCGCCCGTGAGTGAAGGTTCGCGCACCTGCACAAGGCGCAGGCCGCGCGCGAGCGCGCGGTCGAGCGCCGTGAAGAACCGGGATTCACCCAGTCCGGCCAGGTTCGTCAGAGCGTACTCAGGGGGCAATGCCAGCGAACGCAGGATGGGTCCGTTGGCGGGCAACATCGGCGTCACGGTCAACTGGTCGGGCCGTTGCCACGCAAAGGCCTGCCCTTCGCGCCCCTGCGGTTCGCCGCGCCATCCAGTGACGCGGCAGAAGTGCAAGCGCACCGAAGCATGCGGGTAGTGATATTCGCGGGTGAGCCAGGGATGGATGGTATGGACATCGAGCCCCAGCTCTTCATGCAGCTCGCGGGCCAGGGCCACGGCCACGGTTTCACCGGCCTCGATCTTGCCCCCCGGGAATTCCCAGTAGCCGGCGTAGGCCTTGCCGGCGGGGCGTTGCGCGAGGAGAAACTGGCCGTCGGGTCGGAGGATGACACCGGCGGCGACCTCGACGAACATCAGGGATGAAGGATAAAGGAACAGCATCGGGCTGTAACCCTCATCCTTCATCCTTTGCCTTTAGCCTTGTGCCGGCCGGCCCAGTCGCGCGCGAACTGCCAGGCCACGCGTCCGCTGCGTGAGCCGCGCTGGAGGGCCCATTGCAGCGCCGCGTGGCGCACCGGTTCGCCCGTCGCGCCCTTCGCGTCCGTCACGCGGAAGTGCTGGAGCCAGCGCGCGACGATCGCCAGATACTCTTCCTGGTCGAAAGGGTAGAACGACACCCAGACGCCGAAGCGCTCGGACAGCGAAACTTTCTCTTCCGAGGTCTCGCCCGGATGGATCTCGTCGTCCACGTGCTTGAACTCGAGGTTCTCGGACATGAACTCCGGCATCAGGTGTCGCCGGTTGGACGTGGCGTAGATCAGGCAGTTCTCGGACGCCGCGGCAACGGAACCGTCGAGCACCACCTTCAGTGCCTTGTAGCCGGGTTCATCGGCCTCGAAGGACAGGTCGTCGCAGAACAGGATGAAGCGCTCGGGCCGCGACTCGATCAGTTCCACAATGTCGGCGAGGTCGGTCAGGTCCTGCTTCTCGACTTCAATGACGCGCAGGCCCCGGCCCGAGTATTTGTTCAGCAGCGCTTTCACCAGCGAGGATTTTCCGGTGCCGCGCGCGCCCGTCAGCAATACGTTGTTGGCGGGCAGCCCCTCGACGAACTGGCGGGTGTTCTGCTCGACGGTTTTCTTCTGGGGTTCGACGCCGCGCAGGTCATCGAGCGCGATGGCATGCACATGCCGCACCGGTTCGAGCCAGCCGCGCCCGCCGCGCTTGCGCCAGCGAAATGCGATTGACGCTTTCCAGTCGGTGGCTGCCGGCGCCGCTGGCAGCGCGGCCTCGACGCGGTCGAGCACGCGTTCGGCGCGTTCGAGCAAGCGTCCCAACGGGTCTTTGGCTTCGCCTTTCACGTTACGCATTTACGTACGGTACTCCGCGTTGATCTTCACGTAGTCGTAGGAATAGTCGCAGGTCCATACGGTGGCCTCGGCCTCGCCACGGCCGAGCGCGACGCGCACCTCGATCTCCGGCGGCTGCATGACGCGCGCGCCGTCTTCCTCGCGGTACGCCGGGTCGCGGCCGCCTCCCGCGAGCACCCGCACGTCGCCCAGCCAGATGTCGATGCGGCGGGTGTCGAGGTTCGCCACGCCCGCGTTGCCGATGGCCATGATCAGCCGGCCCAGATTGGGATCGGAGGCGAAGAAGGCGGTCTTGACCAGCGGTGAGTGCGCGATCGTCTTGGCC
>CAZXNF010000358.1:2537-4364 GCA_964641785.1 uncultured Streptomycetaceae bacterium
AACCGCCACCGCCAGCACCGCGGTGCGCAACGTGGCGTATGCGGGCCCGGCAGCGCTGATCTCGGGATTGCCGGCGCGCCCCGTCGCGATCAGGATGAAGGAGTCGTTGGTCGAGGTGTCGCCATCCACCGTCACGCGGTTGAAGGAAGCGTCCGCGACCTCCTTCACCAGCCTCTGCAGCAGTGCGGGCGCGACCGCGGCGTCGGTAGCGATGAAAGCCAGCATCGTCGCCATGTTCGGCTGCAGCATGCCCACGCCCTTGGCGATGCCCGTGACGTGCACGGCACGGCCGTCGATTTCGGCGCGCGCCGAATGCGCTTTGGGCACGGTGTCCGTGGTCATGATGGCGGATGCGGCGTCCGCCCAGTGCGCGGCGGCCAGGCTATCTTTGCAACGCGGCAGCGCAGCCTCGATGCGATCGACCGGCAAATGCTCGAGAATGACGCCGGTGGAAAATGGCAGCACTTCGCCCGCCGTGCAGCCCAGCGTGCGCGCCACTGCGGCGCAACTGCGCTGCGCCGCAGCCAGCCCGGCGGCGCCGGTGCCGCAGTTGGCGTTGCCGGCATTGACGATCAGCGCGCGGATGGGCGTACCGGCCGCCAGATGCGCCCGGCAGACCTGCACCGGCGCGGCGGCGAAGCTGTTCTGCGTGAACACGCCTGCCACCCGCGTGCCTTCCGCGAAGGCCATGAGCATGAGATCGCGGCGCCCCGCCTTGCGGATGCCCGCTTCAGCGAAACCGAGCTCGACGCCAGCGATCGGCGTCAGGCGGGCGGGGTCCGGGGGATTCAGGTTGACGGCCACGGGAACCGGAAAACGCGGGTGGTCAGGTCAGACGGCCGTGGCACTTCTTGTACTTCTTGCCCGAGCCGCAGGGACAGGGATCGTTGCGCCCGACTTTCTGGCCCGGCCGTACGAAGGGGCGCTGCGCGTCGTCCGCGGCCCCGTCGAAAGCGCCGCCTTCGACGGGTAGAGCCGCTTCCGCGGGATCCGCCGCCGCCAATGCGGCCTCCGCCGGAAACTCGGCGTGCTGGTACTGAATGTTGACGGGCGCCGTCGGCTCCTCGACCTTCTGCAGCTCATCGGTGCTTTTCACATGCACCGTCATCAGGATGCGGGTCACCTCGCTCTTGACCTGGTCCAGCATGCCGGAGAACAGCTCGAAGGCCTCGCTCTTGTACTCCTGCTTCGGATTCTTCTGCGCGTAACCACGCAGGTGGATGCCCTGCCGCAGATGATCGAGATGCGACAGATGCTCGCGCCAGTGCGTGTCCAGGGCCTGCAGCATGATGGCGCGTTCGTAGTGGCGCATGGCTTTCGCTTCGACCGGCGCCACTTTCTCTTCGTAGCGCTGGTTGGCGGCCGCCACGATACGGTCGCGCAGTTCAGACGCCTCCAAGTTGGGCTCGGCCTCAAGCCAGCCCTGCACCGGCACCTCGAGCTGCACCTCGGCGACCAGCGCCTTTTCCAGCCCCGGCGGATCCCACTGCTCCTCCATGCTGTCCGGCGGGATGTGCTGCGCCACGAGCGTGCTCACCACGTCCTCCCGCATGGCCTTGATCGTATCGGCCACGTCTTCGGTCTGCAGCAGATCGTTGCGCTGCTCGTAGATCACCTTGCGCTGGTCGTTGGCAACGTCGTCGTACTCGAGGAGCTGCTTGCGGATGTCGAAATTGCGTGCTTCCACCTTGCGCTGAGCGGTTTCGATCGAGCGGTTCACGATGCCCGCCTCGATCGGTTCGCCCTCCGGCACTTTCAGCCGTTGCATGATCGCCTTGACGCGGTCGCCCGCGAAAATGCGCATCAGCGCGTCATCCAGCGACAGGT
>CAZXNF010000359.1:0-4363 GCA_964641785.1 uncultured Streptomycetaceae bacterium
GCCGCCCGCGCGGGTCGATACGGCCAACGCGGATCGGCCCGCGGCGTCGCGGCGGCCAAGCCGCCCCACCGGCGCGCTGCTCGGCGGGATCTTCGCGAAAAAAGGCTGACGCCTTTCCGCCTTCCGCCACTTACAGACCGGCAAACCAGTTGTAGCCCTGGTCTTCCCAGTACCCGCCCGGGTAATCGTTCGTCACGAACAGCGCCATGATGTGCTTCGGGTTCTTGAAGCCGAGCTTGGTCGGCATGCGCAGCTTCATCGGAAACCCGTAGGCCGTCGGCAGGAGTTGGTCGGCGAATTTGAAGGTCAGCTGGGTCTGCGGATGCAGCGCGGTCGCCATGTCGATACTGGTGTAATAATCGTCGGCGCACTTGAAGCCGACATACTTCGCCGACAGGTCGGCGCCGACGCGCTCCAGGAAGGTCTTGAAGCGCACCCCGCTCCATTTGCCGATCGCGCTCCAGCCTTCGACGCAGATGTGACGCGTGATCTGGGATTCCTCCGGCAGTGCGTACAGTTCCGGCAGCGTCCACGATTTTTTCTCGCGGATCAGACCGCCCAGTTCAAGCTTGTAGGTCCTGCCATCCACTACCGGCGCCTCGGCTTCCGAGTAGAACGCATTGAACGGAAAGGGTTGCGTGATCGCGCTTTCCGGATACACCGGTGCGAGCTGGTTGGGATCAAACATCGCCGCCTGCACGCGGTCGTTCCAGCCCGACATCTTCCACAGCACCCGCTGCGCCGCCTCGGTGTCCGTCACGTCGCAGCCCGACAGCATCGCCACCGCCCCCATCGACAGCGACCCGCGTAGAAACAGACGCCGCTCCAGGTTCGCCAGTTCGCGGGTCGGCGTGATGATGCGGCCCTGCGGCCGGAATATGCTTTTAGTCATGGGTACTCCCCTTCGGCATACGACCGGTGATCATCGGCAGGAAGGTTTTGGGCACCAAGGCGACCATCACCACGTGGATTGCCCCGAAGGCGACGATCAGCGTCATGCAGACAAAATGCACGACGCGCGCCCCTTCGTAGCCGCCCATCAGGCCCGCCAGGCCTTGGAACTGCACGGGCTTCCAGATGGCCAGCCCGGAGGCCACCACCATCAGGATCACGGCGATCACGCCGCAATACGCCGCACGCTGTACGGCGTTGTAGCCACCGAGCGCATGCGCCAGCTTGCCGCGCAGGGCCGCGCCCACATCGCGGAGGATGGCGGCCGGCCCGCGCGGCCACAGGTCGCGGCGCAGATGCCCGGAAAACAGACAGTAGAGGAGATAGACCAGCCCATTGATCACCAGCAGCCACATCGCAGCGAAATGCCACTGCACGGCGCCGGCCAGCCAGCCGCCCAGCGTCCAGGCGGCAGGAAACTTGAAGTCGAACAGCGGGGACGCGTTGTAAATGCGCCAGCCGGACAGCACCATGATCAGGATCGCCAGCGCGTTGATCCAGTGGGTGACCCGTACTACCCATGGATGGACCACGTCCGGCCTGGCCGTTGGTGCTGCTGCACTGGTCGCCATGCGCTTCTCCCGAAAGTGGCCCGTATCGCCACAGCATAGTCGCCTATCCGGGCAATACCTTACACCCGAGGTTGCCGGTGCCCGTATAATTTTCGATTCTCCAGCAACAGGATAGCGCCATGTCCGTCGCCAAGCTCGCACCCAGTCTGCTCAAGCAGAAACTCCACGGCACCGCCGAACTCGCACTGCTCGATGTGCGGGAGGTCGGCCAGTTCGGCGAATCGCACCTGCTGTTCGCGACCCCGCTGCCGTACAGCCGGCTGGAGCTCGATATCGGCGCCCTGGTGCCGCGCAAGACTGCGCCGGTAGTGTTGTGCGACGACGGCCAGCTGGGCATCGCCGAACGTGCCGCCCGCCGGCTGCAGGCCATGGGCTATTCCGAAGTATCCGTCCTCGACGGCGGCAATGCGGCATGGAAGCAGGCGGGCCACGCCCTGTTCGCCGGGGTCAACGTGCCCAGCAAAACCTTCGGCGAGCTTGTCGAACATGCCTACGACACCCCGCGGATCACGGCGAAGGAACTGGCCCGCATGCGCGAGGCCGGCGAAGACTTCGTGCTCTACGACGGCCGGCCGCTGAGCGAGCATCAAAAAATGACGATCCCCGGCAGCACCTGCTGCCCGAATGCGGAGCTGCCCTACCGCATCGCCACCATGGTCAAGAATCCGCAGACCAAGATCGTGGTGAACTGCGCCGGCCGTACCCGTTCCATCCTCGGCGCGCAGACGCTGATCAATTTCGGGGTGCCCAATCCGGTCTACGCACTCGAAAACGGCACCCAGGGCTGGTTCCTCGCCGACATGAAACTCGAGTACGGCTCGCAGCGCCGCTATCCGGAACGCATCGATCCGGCCACGCTAACCGCCGCGCAGGACGCCGCGCGCCGCCTGATCGAACGCTTTCAGCTCCAAACCGTCACTGCCACGCAGGTGCAACAGTGGCTGGCGGAACCCGGCCGCACAACCTATCTGTGCGATGTGCGCACCCCCGAAGAATTCAAGGCAGGCACCCTGCCTGGCGCCGTGCATGCGCCGGGCGGCCAGCTCATCCAGGCCACCGACCAGTGGGTCGGCGTACGCAATGCGCGCATCGTGCTGCTCGATGGCGGCGAGCAGGTGCGCGCGCCGGTCGTCGCCAGCTGGCTGAAGCAACTCGGTTGTGAAGCCTACGTACTGGAGGGCGGCGCGACGGCAAACGTCAAGGGCATGGCGGTGGCCTCCCCGTCCTTGCCGGATCTGCCTGCGGTGTCGGTGCAGGAACTCAAGTCCCAGCTCGAGGCTGGACGCTGCACGGCCTTCGATCTCGGCGCCAGCATGGACTTCCGCAAAGCGCACATTCCGGGCAGCCGCTGGAGCATCCGCCCGCGTCTGGCGGCCGATGTCAGCGGAGCCTCAGCGCCTGTTGTGCTGGTCGCCGGGGACGCAGACTTCGCGCGGCTGGCCGCCACCGAGTTGCTGGACGCCGGCTTCCACGATGTGAAACTGCTGGGAGGCGGCCTCGCCGCGTGGACGCAGGCCGGTTACGCGACGGAAGCTTCGTCCGGCCAGCCACCGGATGCCGACTGCATCGACTTTCTGTTTTTTACCGCCGAGCGCCACAACGGCAACCGCGCGGCCGCGCAACAGTATCTCGACTGGGAAACCGGCCTGCTCGCCCAGCTGGACAGCCAGGACAAGGCGACCTTCAAGCTGCCCGCGCATTAGGCCCGCGGAAAGCCGTACAGCTTCTCCGGGTTGCGCACGAGGATGCGCGTACGGAGTTCCGCCGACGGCGTCCAGTCGCAGAACAGGTTCAACAGGCGCCCGTCGTTCGGCATGATGGCGGCGTCCACCTGCGGATGCGGCCAGTCGGTGCCCCAGATCAGTTGATCGGGGTTCGCCCGCACCAGCGCCTCATGCAGGGGGCGCGCATCGGGGTAGTCCGGGAACTGCGTCGAGCAGCGGTAGGCGCCGGACACTTTGACCCAGCAGGCGCCCTCGCCCAGCAGTTCGAGCAGCGCCTGAAAGCTGGGATGGCCTGGCCCTGCCCCGGCATCGATCGCGGCCATGTGGTCGATGACCACCGGCATGTCGCGTGCCATGCCGCGGATGACCTCGCGCAACTCGGGCAACACTCGCCAGTCGCAC
Source organism: uncultured Streptomycetaceae bacterium (assembly GCA_964641785.1). Classification (GTDB taxonomy): domain Bacteria; phylum Pseudomonadota; class Gammaproteobacteria; order Burkholderiales; family SG8-41; genus CAZXNF01. The sequence continues at coordinate 3,650 of CAZXNF010000359.1, forward strand.
CAGATCTGCGCGTGCCAGCCGAGTTCCAGCATCGCGGGCTTGAAGTCTTCCCACACGTCGAGCCCGACGCCCCTGACGTAGGCGGGGCGATGGTCCGGATGGAAGACGTGAAAACGCAGTGCGCGGATGCCCTGGGCATGCCACTGCTTCAGTTCCGTGGCGGGCACACGCAGGTCGGTGATCGCCACACCGCGCAGGCGATCCGGCGCGCGCGTCACGGCGTCGAGGATCGCGCGGTTGTCGTAACCGTGCGCGTTGCCCTGCACCACCACACCGCGCGCCATGCCCAGCGCGTCGAGCATCGAGAGATGCTTTTCCAGTGGCGCGTCCGGTGGCGTGTAGCCGCGGCCTTCCGCGTACGGAAATTTCTCGCTGGGTCCGAAGATATGCGCGTGGCAATCGCATGCCCCCGGTGGAACGGCGGTCCGGATGGGTTCCGGATGCGGATCAGGCCCCGCGATTGGCACCGTCATCAGTTCACCTGCGCGCCGGATTCCTTCACCATGCGCGCCCAGTTCGCGGCCTCGACCTTCATGAAGGCGTAAAACTGGTCGGGGGTGTCCTGCCAGACGGGTTCGTGACCCGCCGCGAGTAGCTGCTTTTGCACCTCCGGCGATTTCATCAGCTTCAGTGTGTCCGCCTGCAGGCGGGCCGCGGCGTCCTTGTTCATGCCCTTGGGGCCCGCGAGGCCGAACCAGGCGGTCACCTCATAGC
>CAZXNF010000360.1:0-4356 GCA_964641785.1 uncultured Streptomycetaceae bacterium
CCTCAAAAAAAGGGCCCTTGCGGGCCCGAAGTTCACACGGGGAAGGCCGGGGAGACCGTCCGTGCGCCGCTCTGGATTCCTTCAACTGCCAATAAAGCCGCCATCTTCGCGCCGGATCACGACGGTCGCCGCCCGCGGACGGCCGCCGGACGGGCCATCGGGCCAGGTTGAAACCGCCTGGGGTTTTGCCGGATCGTTGCGTTCGCTCGCCGTCTCGCCGGGGTGCTGGATGTTGACGAACATCGTGCGGCCGTCTGGCGTAGTGACGACGCCGGTCACCTCGCAGCCGCGCGGGCCGGTGAGAAAGCGCCGAATCTCGCCGGTGGCGACGTTGGCGGCCAGCATCTGGTTGTTGCCCAGACGCTCGTAGTTGCCGCGGTTGAGCACGCTGGTCGACACGTCGGTCTGGATCCACAGCACGCCGCGGTCGTCGAACCACAGGCCGTCGGGACTGCCGAAGGCGTCGCCTTTGATGTCGCCGCGCTTCGCCGCGTCGGGGTGCTGCGGGTCGCCCGCGAGCACGAAGATGTCCCATTTGAATGCCAGTGCGGCCGGGTCGCCCCCCGTCTCGTTCCAGCGGATGATGTGGCCGAATACGTTGTTGGCGCGCGGGTTCATCGCGTTGACCGCCGGCACCTTGTCCGCGCCGCGCCGGGAATTGTTGGTCAGCGTGCAATAGACCTCGTTGGTCTTCGGGTGCACGGCGATCCACTCGGGCCGGTCCATCGGCGTTCCGCCAATCGCGTCGGCCGCGGCGCGCGTCTTCACCAGCACTTCGGCCTGGTCGCCAAAACCATTGCCGGCGGTCAGCGGTCCGCGACCATGCACCAGCGGCAGCCACTCCCCCGAGCCGTCTTCGTTGAACTTCGCGACGTACAGTGTACCGTGGTCCAGCAAGCCCGCGTTGGCCTTGCGGTCCGCGGTATTGACCCGGTCACGGGAGACGAACTTGTAGATGTATTCGAACTGCCGGTCGTCGCCCTGGTAGAACACCGCGCGGCCGTCTTTCGCCGGCGCATACCAGGCGCCCTCGTGCGAGAACCGGCCGAGCGCCGTGCGCTTCACCGGCTTTGACGCAGGATCGTAGGGGTCGAACTCCACCACCCAGCCGTGCCGGTTGGGCTCGTTGGGATGCTTGCCCGCGTCGAAGCGCTCGTCGAACTCGTTCCAGCGGTAACCGCGGCCCTTGGGTGTAATGCCATTGCGGCGATGATCCGCGGTCAGCGCGCCCGTGTTCACGAAGTTGCCATCCCAGTTCTCTTCACAAGTGAGATAGGTGCCCCAGGGAGTGTGGCCGTGCGCGCAGTTGTTGAACGTCCCCAGGACCTCGCGGCCGGCGGGATCCGCCGCGGTACGCATCAGCCCATGCCCCGCGGTCGGACCGGATATGGTCATCGGTGTGGTCGCCGTGATCCGGCGGGCGTAGCGCGAGGGACGCACCACCGACCACTGCCCGCCCTGCTCACGCACCTCGATCACCGAGCAGCCGTGGGCGTTCTGGGACTTGCGGACTTTCTCCGCGCTCCAGTTGGCGAAGCCGTCTGCGTGGAGCAGCCCGTCATCCGTGTACTCATGGTTCATCACCAGCAACCCGCTCGCCGAATTGTTCGATCCGTAGGGCAACGGAAAATAATGGATGCCGTCGTGGTGCATGCCGGCCTGCAGCGCCTGCTCGGCGGCGGTGTTGGTGGCATCGGGCGCGAACGCCGGAGAGCCGGAGGCGTGGCCCACCGGGTCGCCCCACGCGTAGAGCACGCGCGAGGAGTAGCCCTCAGGGACAATGACGGCATCGGCAGTAGAGACGACAACGGGCTTGAAGGCGACCAACGCCGCGGGCCGGGTCGGGCCGCTGACACACCCCGCTAGCGGGAGGCCCGCCGTCGCCGCCAGCGCGCCGGCCGCTTTCAGAAAATCACGCCGCGTGACGCGGGCGGCGATCAGCTCGCCCATCGACCTGTTGTCGGAATCGTTCAGGCGTTGTTCGGGATCGACGTAACTGTGACTCATGCAGACTCCGGGTATAAGACGCGGCTCGGGAAGCCCGCCATGCTAGGGAGCCAGTATGACAGCGCCGTGACAGCGACAGCGTTAACCTCGTAGGCGATGCGCCGACATCGGGATGCAACACTTGCCGTCTACATTACGCGCCTCATGACCAAGGAGCTCTCGATGAAGCCCAAGACCCTCATCACCCGCCGCGTTCAGCCGTGCACTCGCGACCTGCTGGCCGTGCGCGCCACGGTCACCACGCATGCGGACTGGACGCCGATCTCGCGTCCGGCGCTGACGGTCGGCGCACGCGACGCCCATGCCCTGCTCGTATTCCCGGCTGACCGCATCGATGAACAACTGCTGGCGCTCGCCCCTCGCCTCCAGGTCGTCGCGTGCGCATTCCGCCTGCCCGAAAACATCGACGTCGCGGCCTGCACGCGCCGCGGCATCTGGGTCACCAACGTGCCGCACACCCGTTTCACGCCCGGAAACGAGTTTGAATTCGAACTGGAAGCGGCGCGCAACGTGCTCGACGTGCTGAACGGGGATCTCCCGCGCGGCGCGGTTAACCAGGTGGCGCTGGCGGCGGCCTGATCCCGCCGGCTGCCGGCCGCAGCGGGTCAGGGCGCGACCTGCGGCACCGCACTCTGCTCCAGCAAGCGCAGCAGCGCCCGCGCCTTGTCGAAGGTCTCGCGGTATTCCGCGTCGAGCTGTGAATCGGCGACGATGCCGCCGCCCGCCCAGAAGCGCGCCATGCCGTCGGCCACCACCATTGTGCGAATGGCGATGTTGAGGTCCATGTTGCCGTTGAAGCCGAGGTAGCCGATCGCGCCGCAGTAGACGCCGCGCCGGTGCGGTTCCAGTTCTTCGATGATCTGCATCGCCCTCCGCTTGGGCGCGCCGGTGATGGAGCCCCCCGGGAAGCACGCACGCAGCAGGCCCAGCGCATCGCGATCGGGCGCGAGCGTGCCGGTCACGGTGCTGACGAGGTGGTGCACCGTCGCGTAGCTCTCTACTTCGAACAGCCGCGGCACGCGCACGCTGTGCGATGCGCAGACCTTGGACAGATCGTTGCGCAGCAGGTCCACGATCATCACGTTCTCCGCGCGGTCCTTCTCGCTCGCCCGCAGTTCCTCCGCCAGCTCTGCGTCGAGGCGCGGATGGCCCACGCGCGGCCGCGTGCCCTTGATCGGGCGGGTTTCGACTTCGCCGCGCTCCAGTTTCAGGAAGCGCTCCGGAGACGCGGACAGTATCTGCGCCTGCGGCGTATTAAAGTAGGCCGCGTACGGGGCCGGGTTGATCACGCGCAGCGCCTGGTACGCCAGCCAGGAATCGCCCGCAACCGGCGCGGAGAAACGCTGCGCGAGGTTGATCTGGTAGCAGTCCCCCGCGTGGATGTAGTCCTGGATGCGGTAGAAGGCCTGCGCGTACTCGTGCTCGTTCAGATTGGAGGTCGCCGGCGCACCTGCCGTGAACGGCACGCGCGGCAGCTCGCCCGGTTCCGCGAAGCGCGCGACGATGGTCTCCCAGCGCACCACCGTCTGCGGATCGCGCACGCCGCCGACCACCCACGCGCGCTGCTCCAGATGATCGACCACCGCCGCCCAGTCGTAGAGGCCGATCGCCATCTCCGGCAGCTTTTCGGCGTCCATCGCAAGGGACGGGAGGTTTTCGAAGCGGCGCGCGAGGTCGTAGCCGAAGTAGCCGATCGCACCGCCCCAGAAGGGCAGCGCCGACTGCGGGCGCACTGGCGGGCCGAGATGTAGTCGCAGCAGCTCCAGCGGATCGTCAGGCAGTACCTGCACGCGTTCCTTGCCCCGCACTTCGGTCCGCACTTCCGTCATCCGGCCGCGCGTCTGCAGCGTGACATATGGCTCGGCCGCGAGGATGTCGTAACGCGACTGCCCCGGATGATGGGACCCGCTGTCGAGGAACACCGCCCACGGCAGGTCCGCGAGCGGCTCAAACAAACGGGCGCTGTCGGGGTGGTAGGGCAGTTCAGCGATGCGGAACACGTTTACGCCCTGTCAGAACGTCACGACGCTCCGGATCGACTTGCCCTCGTGCATGAGATCGAAGCCGTGGTTGATGTCCGCGAGTTTCAGCTGGTGCGTGATCAGGTCGTCGATGTTGATCTTGCCCTCCATGTACCAGTCGACGATCTTCGGCACGTCGCGTCGGCCCTTGGCGCCGCCGAAGGCCGTGCCCATCCAACTCCGTCCCGTCACGAGCTGAAACGGGCGCGTGGCGATCTCCTGGCCGGCGCCGGCGACGCCGATGATCACCGACTTGCCCCAGCCGCGATGGCAGCATTCCAGCGCCTGACGCATCAACTGCGTATTGCCGACGCATTCGAAACTGTAG
>CAZXNF010000361.1:0-2870 GCA_964641785.1 uncultured Streptomycetaceae bacterium
TCTCGGCTCGGGCTTCCAGTAGTTCGGGCCCTTGAGAAACTTGCCGTTCGCGTCGTAGATTGGCTGCCCGTCCGCGCCCAGCTTGCTCTCGTTGCTGGCCATGATCACGGCCAGAACGTCCTCCAGCGGCAGGCCGTACTTCAGCGCCTCCGACCGGCAGTAGACCACGATGTCGCCCAGCACGTCGGCGATCGCCACCGCGAGATCTGCCGGCGACCCGCCGGCCTTCGCGAGCGCCACGATCTCGTCGATCTCGTGCACTTCGTCGAGCAGGGTTGCCTTGAACCTGGCGAGGCGGTTCGCCGCGTCCGCGGGGATCGTCGGCTGGTCGTTGGCGGGCAGGCGATACATCGCGTTCATGGCGGCGATGCGTTGGGCGAAAGATTTTTTCATGGTCTGCGGGTTGCGTTGGGCACGATCAGGCGCGGTCCATGCTGCCGACATCCGGCGCGGCCGCGAGTTGCATTTCCGTAAGGTCCATTACTTCGCGCGCCGTAAAGCCCGGCGCCACTTCCTGCAGCACGAAGCGGCCGTCCTCCCAGTGCAGGAGCGCGAGATCGGTGACGACCCAGGTCACGCAGGCTTTGCCCGTCAGCGGATAGGTGCACGCGCGCCGCAGCTTCGGCCGCCCCTTGCTGTCGGTGTGCTCCATCACGATGATGAGGTCGCCGCGCCCCGACAGCAGGTCCATTGCGCCGCCGATGCCGCCGCGCTTCGCGTCCGCCGTGCTCCAGTTGGCGACGCCCCCGGTCTGGTCCACCTCGTAGGCGCCGAGGATCACGGTGTCGATGCGGCCGCCGCGCGCCATCTCGAACGACGTCACGCTGTCGAAGAAGGACGCGCCGGGCTTGAGCGACACGAACTGCCCCGCCGCGTTATAGACGTCCGGATCGAGGTCCTCGCCGGTGACCATCTCGCCGTAGCCCAGCACGCCGTTTTCCGCGTGCAGGATCACGTCGCGGCTCTGCAGGTAATTGGACACCATGGTGGGAATGCCCACGCCGAGGTTCACGTAGGTGCCGTCCTTCACCAACGCCGCCGCGCGCTTGGCGATGCCCGCGCGCGTCAGCGCCGGCTTGCCGTTGTAGAGGCGCGGCTGGTCCGACGGGCGCCGCTCGGGCCGGCGCCAGGTCTGCACGGCCTGCGTCGTCTTCACCACACGCGTCACGAAGATGCCCGGCAGGTCGATCAGCTCCGGCGGAATCCCGCCCGGCTCCACGATCTCGTCCACTTCGACAATCGCCACGCGTGCCGCCTTGGCGAAGCTCGGATTGAAGTTCTGGCTGCCGCCGCGGAACTGCACGTTGCCGAGCCGGTCCGCGCGGTAACCACGCAGGAAGGCGTAATCCACGTGAATGGCGTGTTCGAGTACATGCGGCTTGCCGTCGAACACGCGGACTTCCTTGCCCGCCGCGATCTCCGTATCGACGCCGGTCGGCGAATAGAACGCCGGTATCCCCGCGCCGCCCGCGCGGCAGCGCTCGACGAGGATGCCCTGCGGCACCAGTTCCACTTCCATTTCCCCGGCGGCGATCTGCGCCTCGCTCGCGGTGGGCGTACCGGGCCGCACCGAAAAAGCCGCGATCAGCTTCCTGACCTGTTTGTTTTCGGCGAGGATCTGGCCACGCTGCGCGCCCGGATCGCCGAGAGAATTGCACACGACGCACAGGTCTTTGGTGCCCTGGTCGCGCAGGGCGACGATCAGGCTCGTGGCGAAGCGGTGGCCGACGCTGAAACCGGCGATGGCGATGGTGGCGCCATCGGCAATATCCGCGATGGCCTGCTCGGGCGTGGCAACGACCTTGTTCATGGCGTGCAGCGGCAGGCGCGATCAGGGACGCAGGCCCGTGCGCACCGTCCAGCCGGCCTTGCCGAGTTCCGCCTGGGCGCGCTCGCTGGCACTGCCAGCCACGAGCGCGAGCTTCGTTTTGCCGTCGAGCCCCTGGCGCTGCGTGAACTCGGCCACGCCCTTGTCCCAATATAGATAGTCCACGCCGGTCGCCACGACCAGCGTGGCCGCCGCCGTCGTGCCGACCGGGACCAGCTTGCTCATGCGCAGGCTGGTGATGCGCGATTCCTTCGCGCTGTAGGCCGCGAGCATGCGCACGGAATCGAGCAGGAAGCGGGCCCGCGTCTCGCCCTGAACCTGCGCGGGCGTGGCGATGAGTGGCTCGAAGCCCTGCATCTTGCCCAGTCGCCCCATCACTTCGGTGAGCGCGGTCTGCAGCGTGGGCGTGAACCACTTGTTGCGGTAGAAGTCGCGCACTGTGCGCGGCGCCACGCCGAGCGCGAGCAGCTTGGCCTCGTTCACCTTCAGCAGATCGTTGGGGCCCGTGTTCCAGACCGCGTCCTGCACGGTGGTTTCCAGGGTGGCGGTCAGCCCCACGGGCCCGGTCACCATGCCCACCGCGAAGTTGCCGGCAAAGGTGGCGCGCGCTGCGTCGTCCAGCAGCGGTTGCAGGACCGGGTTGCTGGTATAGGGATCGATCGCGAGCTTCTTCGCCCACTCGCGCCGCGCCTTGTTGTAGCCGAAGGGATCGCCGGTGAACGACGGCGGCTCGGGCTCACCCGCGGGCGCGGCAGCGGATTTGTGTTTGGACTTCGATGACGTGAGGTCAGTCGCCGCGTCCGACACCGTGGCGCTGGCCGTGGACACCGTGTTCTTGACGCTGCCGAAGATGGAGCCAAGACCCTTGCCCACGTTCTCGACGGTTTTTTACGGATCGGTCACCGCGTTCTTGACGACGCGCAGCGACGCCGACGCCGCGTTTTTGAGGGCATCCTGTAAGGCCGCACTCGTGTGGACCTTCTGCAGTTCCTGGATGGCGTGCAGTTCGTTCACGCGCACGGTCAGCATGCGCTCGCTGACA
>CAZXNF010000361.1:2970-4349 GCA_964641785.1 uncultured Streptomycetaceae bacterium
GTCGGCCCGCGATCAACGATGGGCCGGTTCTCGACCACGCGCTGGTAGCCGAAGATCGAGAGATCGATGCTCTCGTAGCGCCCGGTGGTCAGCCATTCGGCCAGGCCGCGGCCCACGGCGGGCGCGTGCTGCAGGCCGTGCCCCGAGAAGCCAGCCACGAGGTAGAAATTGTCGAGCGTCCCGGTCCACGGCCCGATCACCGGATTGCCGTCGAGGAGGCACTGGTCGTAATGCCCGACCCAGCCGCCCTTCATGCGCACGGCCTCGAACTTCTGCGCGCGGCGCGCGAGTCCCGGCCACAGTGTCTCGTCGAACAGTGTGTGGTCGAGCGTCCAGTCGAAGCGGCCGGCGTCTTCCACGCGCGTCACGCCGGTGAGGAAGCCGGGCCCTTCCGGTCGCACCGTGAACCCGCTCTGGTCGCGCATGGCCGGGATCGCCTCGACCGGATCGCGCGCCTCGAAGTGGAAGGTCTGGCGCTTCAGCGGCACGATCGGCACGCGCATGCCCACCATCGCGCACACCTCGGGCGCCCAGCAGTTGGCGGCGTTGACCAGCGCCTCGCAGGGCAGCCGCGCGCCGCTCGCTAGCACGGCGACCGTCACGCGGCCGCGCGCGTGCTCGACGCCGGTGAGGCGGTCCTTCAGGTAACGCACGCCCAGCCGCTCGGCGCTGCGGCGGAATCCCATCAGGGCCGCGTTCGGATCGATGCGCCCGTCCGCGGGCGAGAGCGCGGCGGCATCGACCTGCGCGAAATCAAACGACGGCCAGCGCCGCCGCAGCGCGGCGCGGTCGAGCACTTCGACTTCGACGCCCAGCGCGCGCTGCATGCCCGCGTCGGCCTCCAGCGCGCGCACCCGGTCCGCTCCCCAGACCTGGAACAGATAACCCTCGCGGCGGAACGCCGGGTCGTAATCCACGCCGTCGGCCAGGATGGTCTCGCGAAAGCGCGTATAGACCTCCATTCCGTAGTTCGACATCACCACGTTCTCGGCCGTGCCGAACAGCCGCCGCACACCGCCCACCGCGCGCGGGCTCGCGGCCCACTCGTACGTCGGGTCGGGCTCGAGCACCGTCACCTCCGCGGCGCGGCCGGCGCGCGCCAGGTACAGCGCGATGCTGGAACCGATCACCCCGCCGCCGACGATGACGATGCCCGCCATGGCCGTCAGAGCGCCGCGAGTTCGGCGAGTTGCGCGGGGGCAACGTCCACCCCGCCCGCTGCAAGGGTCGCCGCGCGCAGCGCATGGCGGCGGTCGCCGGGCAGGCGCGTCACGCCGGTGGCGGCGAGATGCGCGCACAGCGCCTCGATGCGCTGGCCGATCGCCGCGCCGCCAAAACGCGCCGGATCGAAAGCGAGAATGACCTCGCCCGTATTGAGC
>CAZXNF010000362.1:0-4348 GCA_964641785.1 uncultured Streptomycetaceae bacterium
ACATCGAACACATGAAGCGCATGCGGCACAACGCCATCGTGTGCAACATCGGCCATTTCGATTCCGAGATCGAGATCGCGGCGCTCAAACAGTTCAAATGGGAAAACATCAAGCCGCAGGTCGACCACGTCATCTTCCCCGACGGCAAGCGCATCATCGTGCTGGCCGAGGGGCGGCTGGTGAACCTGGGCTGCGGCACGGGACATCCGTCATTCGTGATGTCGAATTCATTCACAAACCAGACGCTGGCGCAGATCGAGCTGTATGCGCACGGCAGCAAGTACAAGAACGAGGTCTACACCCTGCCCAAGCATCTCGACGAGAAAGTGGCGCGGCTGCACCTGAAGAAACTCGGCGTGAACCTGACCGTACTGAGCGAGGCGCAGGTGGCCTATCTGAACACGCCGGTGGACGGCCCGTACAAGCCGGATCACTACCGGTATTGATGAGGACAGGCGGGCGTTCACGCGCCCGCCCCCACCATGCAATCCCAGAAAAAATTCCCGCGCCACTTCAGCTTCGAATTCTTCCCGCCCAACACGGCGGAAGGCCAGGTCAAGCTGCGCGAAACGATCCGGCAGCTCGCGCAGCTCAAACCGAAGTTCTTTTCGGTGACCTATGGCGCGGGCGGATCAACCCGCGAAAAAACACTGGGCACGGTGCGGGAAATCCGCCAGCAGGGGCTGGCGGCGGCGCCGCACATCTCCTGCATCGGCTCGACGCGGGACGGCGTGCACGAAATCCTGCAGACCTACAAAGACGAGGGCATCCGCCACCTGGTGGCGCTGCGCGGCGACCTGCCATCGGGCACCGCCACCTCCGGCGAGTTCCAGCATGCCAATGAACTGGTCGAGTTCATCCGCAAGGAATACGGCAAGCAGTTCCACGTCGATGTCGCGGCCTACCCGGAGTACCACCCGCAGGCGCGCAACGCGGCGGACGACCTGCGCAACTTCAAACGCAAGGTCGAGGCCGGCGCCGATTCCGCGATCACGCAGTATTTCTACAACGCGGATGCCTACTACCATTTCGTCGAGCAGTGCGAAGCGATGGGCCTCAACCTGCCGATCGTGCCGGGCATCATGCCGATCGGGCGTTTTTCCCAGCTCGCCCGCTTCTCCGACACCTGTGGCGCCGAGATCCCGCGCTGGCTCCGGAACAAGCTCGAGGCCTACGGCGACGACGCCGAGTCGATCCGCGCCTTCGGGCTCGACGTGGTCACGCACCTGTGCGACCAGTTGCTGCAGAACGGCGCGCCGGGGCTGCACTTCTACACGCTCAACCAGGCCGGGCTGACCGCTGCCATCTGGCAGCGGCTCGGCCTTCAAGGCAGAACGGAGTAAACATCCCCATGCGCGCGATCTGGAACGGCACGACCATCGCAGAGAGCGACGATACGGTCGTTATCGAGGGCAATCATTACTTTCCCGCCGCAGCGGTGAAAGCCGAATGCCTGCAGCCCAGCACCACCCACACCACCTGCGGCTGGAAGGGCATTGCGAGCTACCACGACGTGGTGGCCGGCGGGCAGGTGAACAAAGATGCTGCGTGGTACTACCCGGACCCGAAAGCCGCCGCGGACAACATCAAGGGCTGCATCGCGTTCTGGAAGGGCGTCACCGTCTCGGCCTGAGCATCCACCGATCCTTCGCACGCAGGCACTCTCCTCCTTCCCCTGCCGGCTGGGGAAGGCTGGGATGGGGGCAAGACGTTTCACCTGGCGCATTGAAGATCAATCGCACAAGGAAAGCTGCCATGGAAAAACAGGTCATCCGCGCCGGCGTTCCCGAAACCGGCGGCCCCTTCAACCTCTGCGTCCGCCACGGCAACCGCGTCTACATCGCGGGATTGCCGCCCTTCGAGGAAGATTTCTGCCGCCAGTTGCGCGAGGCGCGCGCGAAAGGCGGTCCGCTGCCCGTCTACACCCGGCGCCCGATCGAAGTTGAAACGCACATCGTGATGAAGCACATCAAGCTGCTGATGGAAGCCGCGGGCTCCAACATGGACTGCCTGCTGAAAGTCGTGGTGTGGCTGCGCGACCAGAAGGAACAGGCCGCGTTCGACAAGGTGTACCGCAGCTATTTCTCGAGCGACGAGGTGCTGCCCACCCGTACGCGTATCCAGGCCGGCGCCACGCCCTTCGACTGCGGTCTGGAGATCGACGTCATCGGCTACGTGCCCGCGCAAAAACAGTCCTTGTAGGACAGCCGCATGTCCGTCCCGGTCGGGACGCGCGGGCCCGTTGTGCCGTTTGTCACAACGCGCAGCCTCTTGACGAGGGCCGCCGGTGATAGACTTCCCGGCCTACCCGATAAGCCGCTGTCATCCGCCATGTATCCTTCCCTTCCCCGCAAAATGGCTGTCCTTGCCTGCGTCGCGATTGCGGGCATCGCGCCGGTCTTCGCGCAGCAGGGTTTCAAATTCTCCCAGCAGGACAACAGCGAGCAGGCCGCGCGCGAAGCCAAGGCGCAGGAAATCGGCGCACGCCTGTCCACGCCCTGCCGGGATCAGCTGAAGGACAAGAAGATCATGGTGGTGATCGGCGAGGAAACCGCCGCCGGCGGTATCTCCGCCAACCAGCAGAATTACGGCCCGCACTACCAGGCGATCAACAGCCGGCTGCGCGCGCTGGGCCTCAGGACCTATACCCCCGAGGAAATCCGCAAGCAGATCGCGCAGGCCGAGATCGACGCTTACTTCAAGGGTAACCCGGACGCCGCGATCTCCGCCGCCAAGCGGCTGGGCGCCAGCTTCACGCTGCGCGGGCTCATCTCCGCGCAGGCCGGCCGCAACGCCATCATCCCGGTCAACGAAGTCATCGTCTCGATGGGCTTCACGCTGGTCGACGCCGGGGGCCGCCCGATCTCGGACGCCTCCGCGCAGGGTGGTTCGTACTCCGGCGCCGATACCCGCAACGCCGCCGCCGCGCTCGTCAACGAGCAGGCGGACGATGTCGTCTCGAAGCTGTATGCCGATTACTGCACGCGCGCAGGCCTTACCCCCGGTACAGGCCGCAAAAAATAGTCCGAACGTTCAGAGGGAGAAACACCATGCACACCACCGTCATCCGTAGCCTGCTCGTGGTCGCGCTTGCCGCCACGCCCTTCGCCGCTTCCGCCCAGCCCAGCTGGGGCGCGGAAAGCAGTTCGGCGCCCAGCACGTCCACCTCCCAGAAAGCCAACCAGGCCGCCGACAAGGCCGTCTACAAACCGATCGAATACCAGAACGCCTCGAAGGCCGGCCCGCCGCTGATCGTGATTCCTGGCGAGGTCAAGAGCAACAACGCAAACTTCACCCAGAAGTTCGGTCCCAACAACATTGCCGACTTCGCTGAGATCGAGCTGTCGAAGGCCAACTTCCCGGTGCTCGAGCGCACGAACCTGGGCCCCCTGCTGAACGAGTTTTCCCTCGCCTACAACCTGGGCGACCCGAAGGAAGCCCAGAAGATCCTTGGCCGCGGAAAACTGAAGTCCACCAAGTGGATCGTGAAGTTCGACATCCTGAAGACCGAACAGGTCGCCGCCGCCCAGCAGGGCTTCGACGGCCGCGCGATTGGCAACGTGCTCGGCGCGCTCGGCATCTTCAGCGGCTCGCGCGGCGGTGCGGCGGCCGGTGTGGCCGGCGGCGCTGCGGTGGGTTCGGTCAAGACCGAAGACACCACCGGCGTCTGGATCATCGGCATGCGCTACAAGATCATGAACGCGGAGACCACCGAACAGGTGGCGACCGGCTACACCGAGGAAAAAATGGAAGTCGGCACCACCTCGACCTCGGTGCTGGGCGTGTCCTCCGGCCAGCAGGGCGGGGTGTCGCTCGACACCATGGTGCAGCGCCTGATCCAGAAGACGGTCTGGGAAATCGACAGCAAGTACAAGTAATCGGCCGCATGCAGGTGCGCGCCAGGGGAGAGCCGGCGTGACCGATCCGCAAAAACTCGGCAAGTACGAAATCCGCCGCGAGCTCGGCCGCGGGGCCATGGGCGTCGTGGTCGAAGCCTTCGACCCGATGATCGAGCGCACGGTGGCGCTGAAGACCATCCGCGCCGACCAACTCGAGGGCGAGGAAGCCAAGGAAATCATCACGCGCTTCCAGCGCGAGGCCAAGGCCGCCGGCCGCCTCACGCACCCGAACATCGTCGCGGTCTACGACTACGGCGAAGACGGCGGCACCGCCTACATCGCCATGGAGTTCGTGCGCGGCCGCTCGCTCAAGGATTACTTCGACAAGGGTGAGCGTTTTCCCATCGCGCAGGTCGCCCGCACCATGGGCGAGCTGCTTTCCGCGCTCGGCTACGCCAGCAAGAACGGCATCGTCCACCGCGACATCAAGCCGGCGAACATCATCCTGC
>CAZXNF010000363.1:0-4295 GCA_964641785.1 uncultured Streptomycetaceae bacterium
GCTCAAGGAGCCCATGCTGCGGCGCATCGCGATCGCGCTGCAGCAGTTTGACCTGGGTTACATCGAGCAACCCATCGCGCGGAAGAATATCCAGGGTATGGCGGAGGTGCGCCGCATCGCGCGCGGCGTGCCGGTGATGGCGGATGAGGGCCTGTTCACGCTGGACGACGCCTTCGCGCTGGCCGAGGCCCGTGCCGTCGACGCATTCTGCATCAAGCTCTACAAGCTCGGCGGCTTCACGCCGGCGCGCAAGATTGCCGCCGTGGCCGAAGCCGCCGGCGTGCAACTCAACTGCGGCGGGCTCGCGACCCAATCGCAACTGGAAGCCGCTGCGGCCGCTCACTATTACGCGAGCATCCCGGCGCGCCGCATGATGGGCGCGGGTGAGTTCGTGTTCGGCCTGAATACGATCGGCGCCGACCCGCTGGTGCCGGAAACGGATTTCGTGATCAAGAATGGCCACGTCGATGTTCCCACGGGCCCGGGTCTGGGCGTGACTGTGGACGAAGCGGCACTGAAGAAGAATACGTTGCGACACGAAGTCATTACGCGCTGATCGCAGTCACGCAGGTCTACGGCAGGCGGGCTGGGCCGCACAACCGCGGCGAAGGAGGAGGCGGTGGACAAGGCAGGCGACAATCCGTTCGCGGCGCGTGGCGAGAACGTCAAGCGCATATTTCAGCGCGACCCGCGGCCGTATCTCTTCCGGCCGGCCGTGTTTCGCTCGATCACCGCGCGCAACCGCATCATGGTGTCGCCGATGTGCCAATACTCGGCGGTGGACGGCCTGCCGAACGACTGGCATTTCCAGCATCTGGCCTCGCGCGCCGTCGGCGGCGCAGGCATCGTGTTCACCGAGTCCGTGCATGTGGAACCGCGTGGCCTCATCACGCGCAAATGCCTCGGGCTGTGGAACGACGCGCAACGCGACGCGCTGGCGCGCATCGCCGGCTTTGTGAAAAGCCAGGGCGCCATCCCCGGCATCCAGATCGGGCATGCAGGTCGCAAAGCGTCGGTGGCGTCGCCGCGTGAGGGCGGGCAACCGCTGGCGCTGGAGCAGGGCGGGTGGCCCGTGATCGGTCCGTCGCCGCTCGCATTCGGCGACGGTTATCCCGTGCCGGCCGAGATGGACCGGAAAGAGATCGATGCGACGCTGGGCCTGTTTGCCGTGTCCGCACGCCGCGCCCGGGAGGCGGGTTTCCAGATCGTGGAGGTGCATGCCGCGCACGGCTACCTCATCAACCAGTTTCTGTCGCCGCTCTCGAACCGGCGCACCGATGGTTACGGGGGCAGCTTCGACAACCGTGCGCGTTTCCTGCTCGAGGCGATTGAGGCGGTGCGATCCGAATGGCCGGAGGAACTGCCGGTATTCGTGCGTATCTCCGCGACCGATTGGATCGCGGGCGGGTGGGATATCGAAAGCAGCGTCCAGCTCGCGCAGAAGCTCAAGGCGGCCGGCCGGGTGGACCTGATCGACTGTTCGACTGGCGGGATCGGCCAGCCGCAGGGGATCCGGATACATCCCGGTTATCAGGTGGAATTCGCCGCCGCGGTCCGCAACCGTGGGGGCATGGCCAGCGGGGCGGTGGGCATGATCCACGGCGCGGACATGGCGGAGATGATCGTCGCCAACGGGCATGCAGACCTGGTCGTGCTGGGCCGGGCCATGCTGGCCGATCCGTACTGGCCGCTGCACGCCGCCAAAACGCTGCGCGCGAAGATCGACTGGCCCGTTCAGTACGAGCGCGGCGATATTTATTAATCCGTTTGACGATCAATGAGGAGACAGACCAGGTGGACCTGAAGCTTTCCGGGAAAACCGCGCTCGTCACGGGCGCCAGCAGCGTGGGGCTCGGACGTGCGATCGCCCTCGGACTGGCGCGCGAGGGCGTCAAGGTGGCCATCACCGCGCGCCGCGGCGATCTGCTGCGGCAGGCGGCGGAGGAGATCAAGGCTGCTACGGGCCATGAACCGGCCATCATCGAGGGCGACCTCTATCAGGCGGAAACGCCGGCGCGGCTGGCGGCCGATGCGCGCAAGAAGCTGGGCCGCGTCGATATCCTGATCAATGCGGCGGGCGCTAGCCGCCCGACGCCGTTCGATTCGCCCGCCTCGGTGTGGGAAGAAGCCATGCTGCTCAACTTCTTCCGCCTGCGCGACCTGACGCACGCGATCCTGCCGGGCATGCAGGAGCACAAGTGGGGGCGGGTGATCAGCCTGACCGGCACCTCGGAACCCTACAACATCAACGCGGCCAATCCGGCCAAGGCGGCGATCCACGCCTGGACCAAAGGCCTGTCGCGCGAGATGGGGCAGCACGCCATCACGCTGAACTGCATCAAACCCGGCCGGATCACCAGCGAGCAGATGCTCCGCATGCATCCGACCGAGGAGCAGCGCCGCGCGTTCACGCGCGAGGTGCCGGTGCAGCGCTTCGGCGAGCCGGAAGAACTGGCCGATCTGGCGGTCTTTCTCGCCTCGCCTCGCGCCAGTTACATCACGGGCACGGCGATACCGGTGGATGGCGGTCTCAGCCGCTTTGCGTTCTAAGGTCTGGAGATCGGGGTTTCATTCAGCAGTCTTGGCGTCAAAACGAAATGAAGGAGGAAAAGATGACAAATCGACGGAAATTCTCAGGCGACATGGGCACCGATTTTCTGCTGGCGGTGGTGCTGATGTGGGTGCTGCCTGCGGCCGCGCAAAATTACCCGGCCAAGCCCATCCGGATCCTGGTGGGTCTGGCACCTGGCGGCGGCACCGACATCATCACGCGGATGGTTGGCCAGAAGCTCGGCACCGCCATCAACCAGCAGGTGGTTGTCGACAATCGGGCAGGGGCGGCCGGCAACATCGCCGCGGAACTCGTGGCAAAGGCGCCGCCGGACGGTTATACGCTCATCGTGGTGACCGCGAGCCACGCCGTGAATCCAAGCCTGTACAAGAAGCTCGGCTACGATCCGATCAAGGACTTCACGCCCATCACGCAGCTGACGTCGCAGCCGTACCTGTTCGTGGTGCATCCCTCGGTGCCGGTCAGGAACGTGAAGGACTACATCGCTCTGTCGAAGACCCGCAAGGGCGGGCTGACCTATGCATCATCGGGTTCCGGCCTGCTGGGCCATCTGGGCATGGAGTTGCTGATGTCGCAGGGGAATTTCAAAGGCATCCATGTCCCCTACAAGGGCGCCGGGCCGGCGCTGCTCGACACCATGGCGGGCCAGGTCGACGCCTTCTTTCCGACGATTATCTCGGGGCTGCCGTACGCCAAGAGCGGCAAGGTGCGTGCGATCGGCATCACCAGCACCAAGCGGTCGAAGCTGCTGCCCGACGTGGCAACGGTCGCCGAGCAGGGCTTTCCCGGCTACGAGGTGAGCGGTTGGTACGGCATGCTCGCGCCGGCGGGCCTGCCCAAGGAAGTGCTCGCCGTGCTGTACGGCGAAACCGCCAAGGTGCTCAAGATGCAGGACATCAAGGATCGCATGGCGGGGGATGGCGCCGAGCCGGTGGGCAACACGCCGGAGGAATTCGGGGCATACATCCAGTCCGAGATGGTGAAATGGGCCAAAGTGGTCAAACAATCAGGGGCGACCTCCGAATGAGCGACGGTCGCGGACACTTCATGAAGATGACATGAGCAGACTGCCGGCTGACCGTTATATACGACCCCTGACCGCGAGCCCGCGCCGCGGCGATCAATACCATTCCCTGCCCGCGCTGGCGGCGGCAGGCCTGCCGAACATCGCGCGGCTGCCGGTCTCGTTGCGCATCGTGCTCGAATCGCTGCTCAGAAACTGCGACGGTCAACGGGTGACGGAAGCGCACGTCCGCGAACTCGCCGCGTGGCAGCCGCGCGCGGAACGCAGTACCGAAATTCCCTTCGTGGTCGGTCGCATCGTGCTGCAGGATGTTGCCGGCATCCCCCTGCTGGGGGATCTGGCCGCGATGCGCGGCGCGGCGCAGCGTCGCGGCTGCGATCCGGCCCGCGTGAGCCCGCGGGTGCCGGTGGACATGGTGATCGACCATTCGCTGTCGGTTGACTACGCGGGCACGCCGGATGCCGCCGCGCGCAACATGCAGCTCGAATTCGAGCGCAACGACGAGCGGTTCCGCTTCGTGAAGTGGGCGATGCAGGCGTTTTCCGGCATCCGACTCATCCCGCCCGGTTTCGGCATCCTGCACCAGGTCAATCTCGAGTTTCTCGGACGCGGACTGTTGGCAGACGGCGGCGTCTGCTATCCCGATACCCTCGTGGGGACCGATTCCCACACCTGCATGATCGCGGGCCTCGGCGTGGT
>CAZXNF010000364.1:0-3098 GCA_964641785.1 uncultured Streptomycetaceae bacterium
CGCGCTGGACAGCAAGCGCAAAATGGGCCGCAGGCCCAGCGCTTGATGGCCGGTGCGACATGCCGTTGGCGCTCCGCTTGAGCGAGGGGTTAGGCGTCACTGGGCTGATGCTGAACGGAAAATTCAAAATACTGAATCTTCACCGGGTTCTGCTCTTCCGTATTCCAAACTTTCTCAAATCCAAGGGAATCATTGAACCGAACCGCCCCCATCAGTTCTGTGGTCAGATTGAGACTGCACTTTGCCGTTGGCGGTGCTTTTCGTAGCGCGTCAAAGACCTTCTCGGGAACTAATGCGTAGAAAGAGATGCTCGGAGGCATAGTCTCGCCAGTGTCAGAGTCGCGGCTCGACTTCGCAAACATCAATGTTGGTTCAGTAAATCCCGGATGGCTAGTTACCAACTCCACGAACCCTCGGGCAACTTCTTCCCCGGTGTGGCTGCTAAGCCTCTCTCGTTTGGGAAAGCAAGCCTCAAAGGTCAGCTTTTGCTTAAAGCCGTCGGGTGAGAATTCAATGACTTCTGTCTTTTGAAGCAGGACGACAGTGAAGGTGGACATTTGTGACGCCTAACTTGGTTTATCCGACAGTTGCTCGAAACAACATTAACAAGTGTCCGTTGAACAGGAAAGGCGCACGCTGCCGAATCGCTTTTCCGATCAGTATCCTAGCGCGTTCTTCCGCTGCGGGCATCCCGCGAAACAAACGGCCAACGCGGGGCTTTGAGACATTCCCTTTCCCAGACGCCAGCGATGCGCACAAATCCCGCATCCGCAACCTCGCCGAACAACTCGACGCTCACCGAAAACACCAGCAGGCACAGCACGCCGACCTCACGCTGACCGGCATGTACAACGTGCTGGAAAAGCTGAAGACCGGCGAAGCCCTGACCGCTAAAGAGAAAGTCATCCACGAACACGGGCTGGTTGCTGTACTGAAGACGCTGCATGACGAACTCGACCGCGCGGTGCTGGAGGTCTATGGCTGGAGCGATCTTGCGCCGCTGATGGAGGTGGTCAACGGAAATGCTCGCCCTCAGCCCAACCTTCTCCCTCAACCTGGCCCTCTCCCGGGGGGAGAGGGGATGAAACCCGCGCGTGAGGACTGTAAGCGCACGCTGGATGAGGCGCTGCTCGAACGGCTGGTTGCGCTCAACACCGAGCGCGCGGCAGAAGAAAAGCGCGGGCTGATCCGCTGGCTGCGGCCGGCGTTCCAGATTCCGGCGTCGGGTAAACCGCAGGCGCCGCCGCCCGAGCAGATCGAAATCGACACCGGGGAGGCAACCGTGGCGCCGGTGGACGCAGGCGAACGCCGCCCCTGGCCGTCCGCCCTGCCCGCGCAGGTCAAGGCCGTGGCGGACGTGCTGGCCGCGGCGCAAGCGCTGCTGGCGGAGGACGCCATCGCGGCCTGTTTCAGCGGACGCGGGCCGTGGAAGAAACGGTTGCCGCAGATCATCGATACGCTGGTGGCCGTAGGCCGTGTGCGGCGGCGCAAGGATGGCCGCGCGGTCATCGCCTGATGACCCGACAGCAGCCCCCGTCGTTTCCGTGTCGACGCCTACGATAATTCCAAATAGGCCGAGGTCAGGGAATGGATGACCAACGCTGAATTCGACTCGGCCGATGAGGAACCACCGGAGTCGTGCGACGGTCACTCCATGAGCCACGCTGCAGGGACCCATCGCTCGCAGAACGGATCAGGGACCTGCTCGGCGCGGCCCCGTCCGGCTAACAGCCTGCCCTTCAGCCTTCCGCAGGCGTGCGCCCTCGCGTCTGGCCTGCGCCAGCAGGGCATCCCAGCCGTCCGGCGGATGCCCCCGGCCCAGCATGCCGCGGAACACGCGGTAGGCGTCATCGGCGCTTTCGTAGGCGCGCAGGGTGCTGTCGTCGTTGACCCAGGCGTAAACGATGATCCTGTCCGTCTGCCGATAGCGGAAGAACAGCCGGTACTGCTGAAAGAACTTCGCGCGGAACCAATGCCGGTACTCAGGGCCCAGCGCCTCGCCCTGCCGATAGTCCGCGCGGGCCGGATCTTGCGGGATGACCTCAAAAGCGAGCTTCGCGATGGCGGCCAGACGCTTGGTGTCGTTCTTGCCGGTATACCCCTGGGGATCCCTGCGGCGCAGCGCCGCCACCCGCACAGTGAGCGCTTCAAACTGGTCCAGAAAGAGCGCGTGGCCGAAGAGCGTCCAGCCGTTGATGACCACTGGTGGATCTGGCGGCACGGGCGGCGGAACCGCCGGCCTGGGCATTATTTTTCGGCGGGCAGCGGCGCGTCGAGGTCCACTTCGACGTCACCCACGAGGGACTGCACCCGCGCCCTTAGCGCCGGCGACAGGCCGTGCACGTTCCGCGGATACGCCTGGATGTCCCGAGCCAGGAAATGCAGAAAGGCGCCCAGCGCCGGGTCCTCCGCATCGGCGGGCGCGGCACGCGTCAACAACACGGCGCCATCCGGCTGCACGAGGTAACGCAGCTTGTCGCGCTTGCCGAGCTTGAGCGCGCGCCGCACGGCATCCGGCACCGTCGTCTGGTAGCGGTCGGTCAGGGTGGATTCCAGTTCAAAGGTCGCGGCCATGATTACCCTCGGCGGCAGTGCGATAACGGCGGATGGTAATGCAATTGCATTACCATGGCAAGCAATCCGGGATTCCCTCGCTCACAAGCCCTACCCCACGATGGAGCCCGTCTAAGAGCGCCTAGCAAAATGCCGATGAGGGGCAGTAAAAGTCTCCCTCACCCTCGATCCCTCCCGGAGGGGGAAGACAAGCCCTTCTCCCTCCGGGACAAGGGCACACTTGAGGCGCAGCAGAAGGGTGGAGATGAGGGAAAGACGGCATTTCGTTCGTCGCACTAAGTGGTTTCGAACGTGGTCGCGATCCTGCGCCGCATCGTTGCATCCGGCAGCGGCCCCTGCGCTGCGCCCAGATTGTCCGCCACATGCTTCACGTCCCGCGTGCCGGGGATCGCGCAGGTGACGGCGGGATGCCCGAGGATCCATTTGAGGAAAACCTGCGCCCAGCTCGCGCAACCGAGTTCCGCCGCCCAGTCGGGCAGCGGCTTTCCGCGCACGCGGCCGAACAGCGCGCTGCCGGCGAACGC
>CAZXNF010000364.1:3108-4288 GCA_964641785.1 uncultured Streptomycetaceae bacterium
GTTGACGATGATGGCAACGCCCTCCCCGCGCGCCACGTCCAGCAGGCGGTCGCCGGCCTCCGGTTCAGCCAGCGAATAATTGATCTGCACGAAGGCAGGCTTGTGCTTCTTCAACGCGGCTTCCACCTCCGCGTAGGCGCCGGCGTGATAGTGGGTGACGCCGAGATAACGGACGCGGCCCTCACGCTGCCAAGCGGCGAGCGTGGCCATATGGGTGTCGGTATCGAGCAGGTTGTGCACCTGCATCAGGTCGAGCCGTTCGACACGCAGCAGCCTGAACGAGGCTTCCATTTGGCGAACGCCGGCCGCGCGCCCCTGCGTCCAGACCTTGGTGGCCATGAACAGGCGTTCGCGGATGCCAAGTTCCGCTGCGAGGCTGCCCAGCACGCCTTCCGCCGGGCCGTACATGGGCGAGGAATCGACGACTTTGCCGCCGAGGGCTGCGAAGGTGCGCAGCGCCTCGCGTGCGGCCGCGTAGTCGGCGGTGCCGGACGCCACATCGAAAGCCTGCCAGGTGCCGAGGCCGACGACGGGAATGCGTTCGCCGGTGCGCGGGATGGGACGGGTAAGCGGCGCCGCTTCCGGCGACGTCGCGGCATTCAGCCCCAAGCCCCGCGCAGCCATGAAGCCTGCCAGTCCTCCGAGAACAAAGTGTCGCCGCCGCATCCGCCCTATTGTGCCGGAGCGGAGGCCGGTTCGGCCTGGCCGCCCGCCACCCATCGAGCAAGGTCCGGATACGGTGGACCGCGTCGCAGAACCCTGCGAGTTGCGGCATCTCTCGCTGCATGATCCGCCCGCAGCGCAAGCAGGACGTCCGCCGGAAACTCCGGCGAGCGTCGGGACCTGGCGAGGCGCGCTAGAACGACGCCTCGAACAACTGGCGTTCCAGCTCCAGCTTCTTCGGCAGGCGCAGTTTGAGCTTGTCGAAGAGCTTGCTGTGTTCCGCCAGCTCGGCCCGCCAGAGCTTGTCGTCGAGCGCCATCAGCTCGGTGAAGCGATCGCGGGAGATCCCGTCGAGGCCGCGCCAGTCGAGGTCTTCGAAACGGGGCATCCAGCCGATCGGCGCCTGTGCGGCGGCGGCCTGCCCGCGGCAACGCTCGATCACCCACTTCAGCACGCGCATGTTCTCGCCGAAGCCGGGCCACATGAACTTGCCCTCCTTGTCCTTGCGGAACCAGTT
>CAZXNF010000365.1:0-4284 GCA_964641785.1 uncultured Streptomycetaceae bacterium
GGGTTGGGGTGGGGGCAGCCCCGAACAACCCCTCGCGGCGTCAGCCGCGCCGCCGCGCGTAGCGCGCGCGGAAGGTGCGCCCCTCCGGCGACGGAAGATCGCGGCCATCCGTCCAGCCGCCGCCGAAGGGCAGCGACCGAATGGTCGTGGTGCCGCCCATCCACTTCAGCACCCGCACGGCCAGCCCCGACAGCAAGCCGTACAACGCGGGTCTTTTCGCCGCGAACGCCCACAGTCTGAGGCCCAGACGCTCCTGCCAGGACTTCATGCCCTGGTCGAACTGCCGCTCGCGGAGCTTGCGCATCAGGTCCGGCAGGGGAATCTTCACCGGGCACACCACCCCGCACTGGTTGCACAGCGTCGCGGCGTTGGGCAGGTCCTTAGCCTTCTCCAGCCCGACGTAAAGCGGCGTCAGCACTGAACCCATCGGCCCCGGATAGACCCAGCCGTAGGCGTGCCCACCGATCGTCTGGTACACCGGGCAGTGGTTCATGCAGGCGCCGCAGCGGATGCAGCGCAGGATCTCCTTCAGTTCCGACGCCAGGATCTGCGAGCGCCCGCCGTCGAGCAGGATGATGTGGAAATGCTCCGGACCATCCTCGGCGTTCGGTTCCTTCACACCGGTGGTGAAGGACATGTAGTTGGAGATGGACTGGCCGGTCGCATGGCGCGGCAGCAGCTTCAGCAGCAGCGTCGCGTCCTCCAGCGTCGGCACCACCTTCTCGATACCGGTGATCGCCACATGCACGCGCGGCAGCGTGGTGACCATGCGGCCGTTGCCCTCGTTGGTCACGATCAGCGTCGAGCCGGTTTCCGCGATGGCGAAATTCGCGCCCGAGATGCCCATGTCGGCAGTCAGGAAGTGCCCGCGCAGGCGTTCGCGCGCTTCGAGCGTCAGCGCCGCGATGTTGGTCTTGTACGGCGTGCGGTGCTTCTCGGCGAACAGCTTCGAGATCTGGTCGCGCGTCTTGTGCACGACCGGCGCGATGATGTGCGAGGGCGGCTCCTTCGCGAGCTGCAGGATGTACTCGCCGAGGTCGGTCTCCACCACCTCCACGCCGGCGCCTTCCAGCGCGTCGTTCAGCGCGCACTCCTCGGTCACCATGGACTTGGACTTGACCGCCTTGCGCACGCCGTACTGCTGCGCCAACTCGACGACGATGCGGTTCACGTCCTCCGGCGTCTCGGCCCAGTGCACGACCGCACCGCGCGCGGTGGCGTTGCGCTCGAAGGCGTCCAGATAGACATCGAGCTTGGCCAGCGACCGGTCGCGCACAGCCGCCGCCGCCGTGCGGTAGGCCTCGTAGTCCGCGAACTCCGTGATGCGATCGGCACGGCCCTTGACGAAGTTGCCCTGCAGCTTGTCGAGCGCGCGCTTCAGGTCCTTGTCCGCGATCTTTTCGCGGGCGCGAGCTTTGAATTCAGGAGAGGTGATTTGCAAGAAAGAAACTCGACGGCGGTCAATGGTCTAGCGCCGGGCCCGCCAGTAACCCGGACGCCGCCTCTGATGGGCCAGTGCAATCACCTCGATCGCGTCCGGCGCGTGCCGATAAACGACTGCGTAGGGAAATCGATCGAGGAGCACCCGGCGCGACGCACGGCCTGCGGGCGCTCCGGCATCGGGAAACCGGCGGAGCAGCGATATCACGCGCGCCACCTCGTTTGCGAATGTGTTGCCAAGACCAGCCATCCGGGATTCGTCGAACAGTGCTGCATCCTCCAGTTCCGCCTGCGCCTCGGGATGGAACGAATAGGCGATCACCCGAGCCGGTGACGCAGCCGTGAGAACACTTCATCCCCGAGAATCAGCTTGACCTCCCCGCGTTCAATCTGACCCACGCGGCGTTCGATCTCCAACCTCCACGCTTCGTCCACGTCAGCGTCGGCAGGTCCATCGAGTGACTCGATCAGTGAAAGCGCAAGTGCTGCACGCTCGGTTTCGGGCAGCTTCGAAGCTTTGGCCTTAAGTTCTGTGAGCGTGTCGGTCATGCGGGGCTCCTTCCTCGTAAAGCGGACCCAATTATACGGCGGCCGCCTTACAGCCGTAGCCGCCAACCAAGCGACCGGGATTGATTCACGGTCAATCACCCGCTAAAACACCCCGAAACACATAGTAGTCGACTCAACGGGGGAAGCAGCATGCAACGCATTACCACCACCGTCCTGGTGGGCACTGCCCTGGCCCTAACTGCCGCGGCAGCATCAGCCCAGCCTTTCCCCGTCAAACCCGTGCGCATCGTCGTCGCCTACGCGGCTGGCGGGCCGGTTGATACGGTGGCGCGCGTAGCCGCGCAGAACCTCACGGCGATCTGGGGCCAGCAAGTCGTCATCGACAACCGCGCGGGCGCCGGCGGCGCGCTCGGCACGCAGGTCGTGGTGAAAGCGCCGCCGGATGCCTACACCCTGCTGGTCACCAACAGCGGCCCAATCACCGCCTACCCGCACCTGCGCACGACAGTGCTATACGACTTCGACCGCGACCTCACGCCGGTATCGCTGCTGTCGACCTCCAGCCTGGTATTGGTGATCCATCCCTCGCTGCCCGCGAAAACGCTGCCCGAGTTCGTGGCGCTGGCGAAGAAGAATCCGGGCAAACTTTCCTACGCCACCTCCGGCGTCGGCGGCATCCAGCATCTGGCGATGGTGCTGCTGGAGTCCCGCGCCGGCATCCGCCTCACGCACGTACCGTACAAGGGAGGATCGTCCGCCACCGTGGACATTCTGAGCGGCCAGGTGCCGGTGAATTTCAACAGCGTGCTCGGCGCCCTGCCCTTCGTGCAGGCCGGCAAGCTGCGCGCGCTGGGCGTCACGACCGCGCAACCCTCAGCGGCGATGCCGGGCGTGCCGACCATCGCGAGCGTCTATACGGGGTTCGAACTCACCAGCTGGCTCGCCCTGTACGCGCCGCCCGGCATGCCTGCGGCGCTGGTCGAGCAACTCCACCGGGATGTCACCGCTGCATTGAACATGCCGGAGTCGAAACGGCGCTTGAATGACCTGGGCCTGGAACTCGTCGGCGGCTCGCCGGCGGAACTGCGTGCCTACACGCGCGCGGAGAGCATCTTGCTCGGGAGGCTGATGGCGGCGGCGGGGATCGACAAAGAGTAGCCAGCGCCCGCCTTTACGCTGTTCCGCACGATCCGATGCCGCGGCTTCAAACTTCTACCGAAACCGCTCGTCATTACTCGCGCTGACCAAAAACTGCGTGTCTGAACACCGTTGATTTCACTGCTGGATGGCGCGGGAAGCGTGTAGCGCTCGCGCAGGCCGTTGCCGGCAGCGTCGTATACGTAATACATCGCGGCCTTGCGGATGGCGTGCCGACGCGGCCGTGCGTAGAAACGGCGCTGCAGTCCTCTCCGTGGAGCGGCGACATGACTACCGTGGAACTGAAACTGAACCTGCCCGATCGTCTCGCACGTGATGCGCAAGCTGCAGGCTTGCTGACGGAACGGGAGTTAGAGCGTCTGGATGCCACCACTGCAAAGCTGGCGGCTGATCCGCTGCCCCCGATGAGCGAAAGCGAAATCCAGTCGGAGATACGAGGCGTATCGGGCCGAGAAACGTGCTGCATCTGGTCCTTGATACCAACACGGCGCTCTCGGGCTTGGTATGGGGTGGTGTGCCGCGGCGTTTGATCGCAGCAGCGCGAGCGGCAGAGGTCGTCATAAATAGCAGCGTGCCGCTGCTGGAGGAGCTTGCCGGGGTGATCTTGCGAGAGAAGTTCACCAAACCCCTCACGATGTGGGGGCTCAAGGCACAGGACCTGTTCAACGGTTACGCCGCGCTGTGCCATATGCCATATGGTCGAGCCAGCGCAGATCCGGCGTGCCAGCTTTGACGAGGATGACGATGCCGTACTTGCTACGGCATTCGCCGTGCCGGCCGATTTGATCGTTTCCGGCGATGCACACCTGCTCGACCTTAAAACCTTCCAGCGCATTCCGATCGTCACCGCCGCCGAAGCAGCAAACAGAATCGTGCGATCTTCACGCGATTGATTTAACGCTGGCAACTATCACTGCGTGCAGAAATAGTTACTTGGCAAGAGGCAAAAGGCAAGACCTGACCCCAATCGCTTCCACGAGCATCTGGTCTATGAGAGCGTGAAGCCCGGCCCGGGCGGAAGTGTCAGCCTGATGCTGACACCGATGCAATTGCTCGATCGTCTGGCGGCGCTGATTCCGCCACCGCGCCGCCATCGTCACCGCTACTACGGGGCGCTGGCACCCCACTCGCCGCTGCGGGCAGCGGTCACCGCACTGGCGCAGCCGGCAGAGAATA
>CAZXNF010000366.1:0-4270 GCA_964641785.1 uncultured Streptomycetaceae bacterium
CATGACGGAGGAGCACCGCATGAGCAATAAAGTCACCCTGGTCATTCCCGAAGCCCCAGCGCCGGTCGCGGCGGAAGCACTGAAGCCGCAGCGGGAGATCAAGAAGGGCGGCATCCGCCTTGGCATCCTCGACAACAGCAAGGGCAACGCCGACCACCTGCTGAAATTCATCGCGGACGCGGTGAAGGCGGCGATGCCGGTGGCCTCGGTCGTCGTGCTGCGCAAGGCGAGCGTGAGCCTGCCGGCACCCGCTGCCATCCTCGATCAACTCGCCGCGGAGGCTGACTTCGTCGTCAGCGCAATGGCCGACTGAGGGTCCTGCACGTCGTGGAGTGTCCACGACATGTCGGAACTGCGGAAACGCGGACTGGTGACGGCCGTCATCACCTCCGATCCGTTCATGAAGCTCGGCAGGACGCAGGCGAAGGTCTTCGGCGTGCCCGATCTGCCGCTGGTGCAGATTCCGCACCCGCTCGGGGGGCTGTCGCTGGAGCAGGTGGAGGGGCGCTCGCTGATCGCGACGCCGCAGGTGCTGAAACTGATCGAGGATAATGTGAAATGAGCCTCAAATGAGCAATCTCGCGGACTTCCTGAAAGCGCCCGACGCCAGTCTCGAGTCCGACGACGACTTCGACGCCGTCAACGAACTGGTGATGAAGCGCGGCTGGGGCGATGGCCTGCCGGTGGTCCCGCCGACCGCCGCGCGCGTGGAGAAGATGCTCGCGTTCTGCGACCGGCCGGTGAACGAACCGATCGCCAAGGTCGCGCCGCGCTACGGCGAGGCAACGCCGTTGCGCCTGGCCGCCAACGCCGTGATGGCGGGCTGCAAGCCTGAATATTTCCCGCTGCTGATGCTGGCCATCGAGGCGATGTGCGAGGAACCGTTCAACCTCTACGGCGTTCAGGCGACCACCCACCTGTGCGCGCCGCTGGTGATCGTCAACGGGCCGGTCGTCCAGGAGCTCGACATCAATTGCGGGCACAACGCCTTCGGGCCGGGCTGGCCCGCCAACGCCACGATCGGGCGCGCGATCCGCCTCACGCTCCTGAACATCGGCGGGGCGCTGCCCGGGGTCGGCGACATGTCGACCTTCGGCGCGCCGTCCAAGTACAGCTATTTCGTCGCGGAAAACGAAGCGGGCAATCCCTGGGAGCCGCTGCACGTCGAGCGCGGCCTGCCGAGGGAGGCCAGCGCGGTGACCGTCATCGGCGCTGAATGCCCGCACAACATCAACGACCACGAAAGCCTGACGGGTCTCGGCCTGCTGACCACCATCGCCGGCACGCTGATCACCACGGGCTCCAACGACATCTACTACGAAGCGCAGCCGCTGATCGTGATGGGGCCGGAACACGCGAAAACGATCGCCAACGACGGCTATTCCAAGGCGGATGCGAAGCGCTTCATCCAGGAACACGCGACACTCCCCATGAACCGCTTCTCGAAGGAGAACATCGAGCGCCGTTTCATGATGACGCTGAAGGACCGGTTCCCCAACGCGAAATCCGACACGCCGGTGCCGATGCAATGGCGGGCGGAGGACCTCCTCATCGCGGTCATCGGCGGGGCGGGGAAGCATTCCGCGATCATCCCGACCTTCGGCGCGACCAAGGCGGTGACGCGGGCGCTGAAAACGCGGGACGGCAAGCTCGCGAAGTCGGTGCAGGACTTCCGGCAGCGTTGAACACGCGATCCGGTTACTGTTTCTGACTGGCGCATCCGCGCCGGTTTTCATCTTTCCACCTTCGCCCATGTTTCCCTCCGTTCCGCCTGTCACGCGCTCGCTGATCCTCGCCTGCGTCGGCGTTTACCTGTTCGAGACGATGCTCTCGGGCCCGGTCATCAACGCGCTTGCGTTGTGGCCCGTCGGCACGCCGGCAGGACTCGGCGCCGGCGTGGGTTTCCAGCCGTGGCAGATCGTCACCTACAGCTTCCTGCACGGCAGCGGCTGGCACCTGTTCTTCAACATGTTCGCGCTGTGGATGTTCGGCTCCGACGTGGAGCGGGTGTTCGGTGCGCGACGCTACACGGTGTTCTGGTTTGCTTCCGTGATCTCGGCCGCCCTGGCGCAACTGCTCGTCGCCGCCTTCCTGTCGGAGTCGCCGAATCCGACGGTGGGTGCCTCCGGTGGCGTGTTCGGGCTGCTGCTCGCCTTCGGCGTGCTGTTTCCCGACCGCATGATCGTGCTGCTGATCCCGCCGATTCCGATGAAGGCCTGGGTGTTCGTGATCCTCTACGGTGCCGTGGAACTGTTCCTCGGCGTCACCGGCACGCAGAAGGGCGTCGCCCACTTCGCGCACCTCGGCGGCATGGTCGGCGGCTGGCTGACGCTGCAGTACTGGCGACGGCACCTGCCGCCGCGCGGGCGTTACTAGACCGTCCTAGACCGTCCTATACCTTCACCGGTCTGAACGCGACGCCGTCCGCGGCGATCCGCTGGCTCAGGATGCCGGCGACGGCGGCCACCACCTGCAGATTGGGGGTCGGCACCTTCGTCAGTTGTCCCATCTCCAGCACGGCGTTCACGATGGCATCGAGTTCCAGCGCACGGCCGACGCGCACGTCCTGCAGCATGGAGGGCTGCTGGTCGTACTTGCCCTTGGCGTTGGCGAACATCTTCACCGGGTCGATATCGAGTTTGACGCCGACCGACGCGGCGATGGCGAGGCCCTCGCGCATGACGCCGGTCACCAGGGCCTCGGCGCGGGGGTGGTCGGCAACATGGCCCTGTGCGGACTGGGTGATCGCGCAAAGGGGATTCCACACCATGTTGATCAGCAGCTTCGCCCACTTGGCCTTGCGAATGTCGGGCACCACGTCGGTGCGCAGGCCGGCGGCGGTCAGGAGCGCTGCGATCGCCTCGGCGCGCGGGCTGCGGCGGTCGTCGACCTCACCGATGTCAAGGTGGTCGGTGGGCTGGTCCACCAGCTTCAGGTGGCCGGGAACCACCACCGTCACCGGCTTGTAGATCACCGCGCCGACGATGGCGTCGAGCGGCAGGTGTTTCGCCAGGGTGCCCTGCGGATCGAGCGTGGCCAGCCGCGTGCCTTTGAGCGGTGAATCGATCCTGTCGAAGTACCACCACGGCAGGCCGTTCTGCGGCATCAGCAGCGCGCCGTCCTTCGCCAGCATTTCAGCGAGCCGCGGCGCCACGGCTTCGATCTGGTGCGACTTGAGGCCGACGATGATGAGGTCGTAGGGCGGCTTTTCCTCGCCGGGCTGGCAGACCTTGACGCGGATCGGCTCGGGGCGGCCGCTCTTTGGCCCTTCGAGGCGCAGCCCGCCCTGGGAGAGCGCCGCATGCTGCGCACCGCGCGCCACCAGCGTGACGTCCTTGCCGTCGGCCGCGAGGATGCCGCCGATATATCCGCCGATCGCGCCGGCGCCGTAAATCAGGATGCGCATTACGCGGAAGCTTTCGTGTGGGGGGGGGAGGGGACTGAACCCTGCGTGTGCAGACGTTCAAGTTCACGGCGCACCAGATTGATGTGCTCGCGCAGGTCGTACAGCTCGCCGGCATAGGCGAGCGGGATGCGGCGCCGGTTGGCTTCGTCCTCGATGTGCGCCAGCCGTTCCAGGTGGGTCGCGTGCTGGGCCGCGTTGTGATTCGTGCGGACTTCGTCATCGAGCAGGCGCAGCTCGCCGTAGAGCTTGAAGATGCGTGAACGGATGCGCCACGTGTAGAGCCCCGGCATGATGCGCATCAGCGGGATGGCGATGGCGATCAGCGGAATGATCAGGATGATCAGCCGGTCCGCGAGCACCGCGAGCCAGAACGGCAGGTAGCGCTGCAGGAAGGGCGGGCCGGACTTGAAGTAGCGCTGGGCCGCGGGCGCCACCGGAAAGTCCTGCTCGCGCGCGGACGGAAACTCGCCGGCTTTCTGCAGCAGGCCGGAGCGGCCGTGCACCTCGGTGGCGGCGCCGAGCAGGAGGCTGACCAGCGCCGGATGCAGGTCTTCCCGCGCCACCAGCGTGGCCGTCGGCGCCACCAGCTGGTAGTCCTCGCGCGGAAGGTCGCGTTCGATGCTCAGGGCGCCGCGCGGCAGCACGACGCGCGTCAGGGTCGGATAGATGCGCGTGTAGGCCTCGGCCTGCACGAAGGTCATCAGGCGCACGCCGGGGGAGGTCAGCATGCGCTTCACGTTCTCCGCCTCGGGGGCGGCGATCACGAAGATCGCATCGGCCCGCCCGCCTGCTGTCGGTCGGCGGCGACGAGGCGATCAAGGCCTTCCTCGGCGGGCGTTCTTGCCGGAGACGCCGCTGCCGGAC
>CAZXNF010000367.1:0-4257 GCA_964641785.1 uncultured Streptomycetaceae bacterium
GGGCTGGCTGTTGATGATCTCGGTGAGCAGTTTCCTGATCAGCGCGGAATCGTCGACCACCAGAACGCTGATTTTTTTCATACTTTCCCCGGTTGCGTTCGCCGGGGGCTCAAGCCGCGAGAGCCGCCTGCTTTTCGCGCGCCTGCAGCAGTGCGGCAAACTCGTCCCCGGGCAGCGGGCGGCTGAAGTAATAGCCCCCGGATTTCATCGCAGCCATGCTGGCACAGGAATTCGAGCTGCACTTTGGTCTCCACGCCCTCGGCGATCACCTTCAAGCGCAGATTGTGCGCCATGGCAATGATGGTCCTGGTGATGGTCGCGTCGTCGTTGTCTGCGGGAATGTCCTTGATGAACGAGCGGTCGATCTGCAGATGGCTGAAGCCCTCGCCGCCCAGCCCGCCCGAACAGCCTGCCTCCTCCGAGCACTCCACACGCCGCTTTTTGAGGTCGTCGCTCCAGTTGCCCAGTTGCGCCAACTGCTGCGCCGCGGCCAGACTGCCCACGCGATGGCGCAGCGGATGCGCCATCGTCTTGGCCAGCTTCAGCGCACGGCGGTGCGCGCCGGACAGGGCGGCCCCCAGTCCGGCGAACAGCACACTGGTGACCAGCCCACCCAGCAATACCATCCAGACGAACAGGCTGTCGATGAACTGCGCGCGCACCCCATCCGCCGCCACCTGCCGCGCAACGCCCCCGGCGACCAGGGACAGCGCTACCCCGAGAGCCAACACCGCCCAGGCGGCGTAGGCGCGCGTAGGCAGATGCCCCAGTCTGGAGTGCAGCATAAAATCGTGTTTGGTCGGTGAGGTGGCGTGCATGGGGACCGGAAATCAGTTGAACAGTTCGACCTCGCCCGCGGTTGGCGTCGAGCGCAGGCGTGAGCTGTAGTCCTTCTCGCGCTCGAAAATCGTGTCGTTATGGACGGCGTGCAGCTTTTTCATCAGCACGCGGCCGCTCTTCGGAAAGTAATAGATCTTGCGCGGATAGACGTCGACCAGGTCTCTGGCCACTACGCGTATTTTTTCCGTTTCCAGGAAGCGCAGCACGAAATCGGCGTTGCGTTGCCCGACGTTGGCGATGGTCAAGCCGGGCAACACGTTGCCGCCGCCGAACACCTTGGCCTCGAGCAGGGTGCGGTGCGCGCCAAGCTTGAGCAGGCTGTTGATCAGGATCTCCATGGCGAAGCCGCCGTAGCGCGCCGACTCGCCGAACTGACTGTCCTTGTCGGGGTTGGCGTCGGGCAGCATGAAATGATTCATCCCGCCGATGCCCGACAGCTGGTCGCGGATGCAGGCGGTGACGCAGGAACCGAGGACGGTGACCATCACCATGTCGCGCTCGGTGACGTAATATTCTCCGGGCAGGATTTTCGCCGCGTCGATGTCCAGACTGCGGTCGAAATAGAGATTGGAGGCCAGCACTTTGCGCGTCCCGTCAGCCCTTGGCCGTCCGGCCGGCGCCGGCAAGCTCGTAGACGGTCTTGCCGCGCAGGCGAAACAGGTCCGCGGCGTGGTGGAAACTCTCCGAATGCCCCGCGAACATCACCCCGTCCGGGCGCAACAGCGGCGCGAATTTCTGCAAGATCCCGTACTGGGTCGGCTTGTCGAAATAGATCATGACGTTGCGGCAGAAGATGGCGTGGAACGGCCCGCGTATGGGCCAGCCTGCATCGAGCAGGTTGAGCTGGCGGAACGTGATCAGCGCGCGCAGTTCCTCGCGCACGCGCGCCATGCCGGCACGCGCCCCGGCGCCGCGCTCGAAATAGCGTCGCAGGCGTTCCTCTTTCATTTTCTCCAGCCGTTCCATCGGGTACACCCCGGCCTGCGCCGTGGCGAGCACGTTGGTGTCGACGTCGGTGGCGAGAATTTTCACCGGTGGCTTGAGCGTGCCGAAGGCTTCCGCCACCGTGATCGCCATCGAGTACGGCTCCTCGCCGGTCGAAGCCGCGCAGCACCAGAGCAGGATCTGCCCGCCCTTGTAGCGCTTGACGTGCTCGGCGAGTGCGGGAAAGTGGTGCTCTTCGCGGAAAAACGCGGTGAGGTTGGTGGTGAGCGAATTGGTGAACGCCTCCCACTCGGCGGCGTCGTTTCGCTCCAGCAGCGCCAGATAGTCCTTGAAATTCTCCAGCCCGGTCGCGCGCAGACGGCGCGCGAGGCGGCTGTAGACCATTTCCTGCTTGCTGGCGGAAAGCGAGATGCCGGCATGATCGTAAATCAGCTTGCATACGCGCTCGAAGTCGCCTTTGGTGAAATTGAATTCGCGCAGCTCGTTGTTTGATTTTGGTATGGCTTGTTCTGTTTGCATGGGTGTCCAAAATCCTCGTCAAGACCGCACATGCGCGGCCAGTTGTCCTGGCCGGCGTCGCGTCCCGGCGCGCAAACCACCCGTCCTCAAATCAGATTCGTCCGATCCCGCTGAATTGGCCGTGCCGCCTCCGCGCCCCGCACGGAATCGCGTCGCTACCATCCATTACGGCCAAGGCGCCGCAAACTTGAACCCCGCCTCACGCCGCCTGCCGCTCGGCTTCGCGCGGCGCGGGGAATCCTGGTCGGCGGGCAGCGCGATGAGCGCCCGGATCAGCTCATTTGACGCACTGTAAGCAACACTGCCGCGGTCAGAACTTCCGAACAAACCGATTTTTCCGCCCTATTTCGATCATTTCGGGAATCGAGCAATCTGGGGCCATGTACAGAGCAAGCGCCAAAGCTGAACTACGCCGCTTCATCACCTGCGATCGGCGCCACGTTCGGCACTTTGCGCAACACCAGGGGGTATTGCGCTTACTTCGCAAATACGCGGATATGCCCATGAGCGCGGACGCCTGCCTGGTGCGCATGATCGAGATTCACCGCGACGCCTCTGTGCTGACGCTCGACCAGGACTTCGTTGCCTATCGCCGCAACGGCCGGGAACGTATCCCACTGCTCGCCCCAAGATGATCGCTCAATTGCTGCCGGTCGCGACCGGCAATTTCGGCAACGCGGCCCTGGCGGTTCTTTTACGCGCCAATCCGGCGCAATCCTTCGGGCTTTGGATGGCGGGAAGTTCGTGGAGATGGACCGCGACACTCTAACGATTCACGCTTGAAGGCGTTTCGAGCCTGGCCCCTTTTCCTCAGCCGCATTCGGCCGGTCGGCTCTGCAGGCTCCAATGCGGCGGGTCGAACTCAATAGCGTTCCCACCAGGAATGCCATCCTTGCAAATAGCACTACTTAATGTAATAATTTTTACATTAACAAGCATAT
Source organism: uncultured Streptomycetaceae bacterium (assembly GCA_964641785.1). GTDB lineage: Bacteria > Pseudomonadota > Gammaproteobacteria > Burkholderiales > SG8-41 > CAZXNF01. Next base: position 3,246 of record CAZXNF010000367.1, read on the forward strand.
TCAACCAGACATGAAACGCGTACTTACCCCTCAACAGCTGCAAACCCTGAGAAGCATGCTGCAGGCGGCAACCATTGCCGCGCTGATGGATTCGCGGCGCTGGGAACCGGGGGACCTTGCGTTTCAGGGCGGCACTTGCCTGCACCTGGCGCATGGTTCTGCCCGCTTCAGTGAAGACCTGGACTTCATGGTGCGCGGCGGGCTGTCCCTGCGAGGTTTATCCAAAGAGGTGCGGAACAAGCTGCACCTGCCTGCCGACGTGCCTGCGGATTTGAGTGTCACCGTCACGCCAGGCAAAAGCGCCCGCAACCCGCATATTTTTCACGTAACGCTGGGCGGGCCTTTGGTGCTGCACAGCGTTCGGGTCAGGATCGAACTGTGGCAAACGCAGGCTGCGGCGCTGAAGTCCCTGCAGATCAACATCTCCACCATCGCTTCGCCTGCGGGGCAGGCATTCGTGCCCACGCTGACTCTGGCCGAGATTTTTGCGGACAAGGTATATGCGCTGGGCGGACGGGAGCGCATCAAGCCGCGTGATTTGTTTGATCTGTGGTGGTTGTGCGAGAAGCAAACCCCGCATCTTTCCGCAAACGCCTTGCGCACCCGTCTGCAGATCTATCCTGCCGACAGTGGCGCACTGTTGGACACCAGAAACGCCTGGCTCGCCAACGCTGCGCGGCGATTGCAGGACCTGAAGGCGCGGGGCGCCGCCAAAGCGATCGCCAACGACCTGAAACGCTGGCTGCCCTCTGCATGGCCGCTGGAGGATACGACGGCCGCGAACATGGTGCGATTGGCCATCACCCACCTGGCAGCAGGGGTTGTCCTGATGCAAGGCGTTACCGGGTAACGCAATCGGCCATGTCTGAGCGCACCTACACCTCCGCCATTGACAGGCTGGCCGGTTTGCCGGAAGTGTTTACCGGTGGAGATTTGACCGTTCTGTTTGGCTGGAACTCCGGCATTGCATCGACCTACCTGGCCAACTGGCGCAGGGCGGGCCTCGTCAAGT